>CAVCWN010000280.1:0-6256 GCA_963605975.1 Desulfovibrionaceae bacterium
CTGCTTGACGGCCCCTGCCCCGAAAAAATTGTCTGGCAACTTACTGGCGGCGACTGCGACAAAATGGCAGAGGCAGCAAAGCGTCTTTGCGAAAAAGATGGAATTGGGATTGATTTGAACATGGGTTGTTCCGCCCCCCAAATTTACAAAAGCGGGGCCGGGGTCAGCTGGATGTTAAAACCTCTTTTGCAAAGTGAGGCTTTAATAAAAGCGGTGAAGAAAAATATGCCTTCAACAAAAAGACTGAGTGTAAAATGCCGCTTGGGTGGTCCTGACTTTACAGATGAATCTTTTTTTTCTTTTACAGACATGCTGGTGGAAAATGGAGTCACTTGCATTAGTCTTCATGCGAGGACAAGCAAAGAAAAATACAGGGGGCTTCCAAAATATTCTTATGTAGAAAAACTGGCAGGGCGTTACGAAAAAGACAAGGTGGCAGTTTATCTTAACGGAAATGTCTGTGACTTTGAGAGCGGGGTCTTTGCTTTAAAAGAAGCGCCGGACTGTGACGGCTTAATGATTGCGAGACAGGCTGCTGTCTGCCCGTGGATTTTTTCTGAATTGAAGTGCCGCTTTGAAGCAAAAGAAAAAAATATTCCTTACGAAAAAAATCATGCCGTAAACAGGAAACTTCTTGCCTTAGATTTTATAAATGACATTCAGCTTTACCAGCCCCAGGAATTCTGGAAAACCAGGATACAAAGATTTTTTTTCTACTACTGCCAGCAATTTAAATTTGGTCATTATTTTCAAAGCAAAATGTTAAACTACAAAGGCATTGAAGATTCAATTTTCCAAGTGAATGATTATTTTGAAAAAGAAAAGGATGAAGAAATCCTTTTTTATTAGAAAGATTTTTTATGGTAACAGAAATCTGTCAAAAAAAATGACTGTCCTTAACTGACAGTTAAAAGCAGTTAAAAGGAGACACAATGAAAAAAAAATTATTAACTTTGGCTTTTTTATTTTTAGCTTTATCTTCTTTTGCCCAAGAAGCCACAAAAGCGGAAAAGGCAAAAAATGAATCCAGTGAAGGAAGACAGGCAGACATTCCCCTTCTTGAAAAAATTGGAACTTACAAATGCGGCAGGCAGCCCAAGCAAGTTCTTTTTTCGCCGGACAATAAATTTATTATAATGCCACTTCTTGATGACAAGGGATTTGATATTTTTTCTGTTGAAGAAAAAAAAGTCATAAAGCGCATTGCTCCTCCGGAAAGCAATAAAGTGGGATTTGCAGAAGGCCTTTTTATTCCAGAAAAAAATTCTTTTTTTGTCAGCCAGATGACGACGGCAAAGATTCACGAATACACATACCCTGACTTTGAATACAAACGTTCCATTTCTACAAAAGGCACATGGTCAAAATTTATTGTTTATTCAAAAGAAAAAAATCTTCTGGCAGTTTCAAACTGGGTTTCTAACGACGTGTCTTTAATTGATTATGATACAGGCAATCTTCTTTTAAAATTAAAAACTGCCCCTGCCCCACGCGGACTTTATTTTATCAACCAGGGAAAAGAAATTTTGTCTTTAAGTTTTGACGGCGGTTTAATCGAAAAGTTTGACACAGAAAGCGGCAGGCGAATTGACTTTATCAAAATTGAAAAGGCCGCTATGAGGCACATTGTTCTTGACGGTGAAGAAAAGTTTGCTTACATAAGCGACATGTACCACCGCCAGATTTTAAAAGTGGACATGGAAACTTTTTCTGTAAAAGAAAAAGTAAAAGTCTTTAACAATCCAAACACAATTGACCTTTATAAAAACCGCTATCTTTTTGTCAGCTGCCGTGGCCCCAACAATCCGGAGGATTACACAAAACGGTCTTTGGTAAACGGAAAAATTTTCATAATAGACACAAATGATATGTCTGTAGTAAAAAGTTTTGAAGGTGGAAATCAACCGACAGGGCTGGACGTAAGCAGTGATGGAAAATATCTTTGCTTTTCAAATTTCCAGGACGAAGATATTGAGCTTTATTTGATAAAATAAGGGCAGTCCTAAAAAATTACCCAACAAAAAATGACACAAGAAAAAAGGCCTCCGCTCAAAAAAGAGTGAAGGCCTTCTTTTATTTTTCTTTTAGAAAAAATTTAAAAATCAAAGGGAATCAAAAAATCCTTTTGCCTTTAAAAGTTCTGCATTCAAAATGCCGCCAAGCGCTGCCCCTCTTTTTGTATTGTGGCTGAGGGCAACAAATTTGATGTCAAAAACTTTGCAAGGGCGAAGGCGTCCTATCACGCAAGCCATACCCTTTTCTGTTTCGCGGTCACGTCTTGGCTGAGGACGATTTTCTTCATGGCGGACAACAATAGGGTGTTCTGGAGCAGAAGGCAATTTCAATTCCTGAGGAAGTGAAGTGTACGATGTCCAGACTTTTTCAATTTCTTCAAGTGAAGGCTTTTTGTCATCAGGCAAATCAAATTCCAAAGAAACGCATGCCGTGTGTCCATCAATTACAGGAACACGAGTACATGTTGAACTTACAAGTGGGGCAGCCGCGTTAGAAATTTTTTCTCCGTCAACCTTACCCAAAATCTTTAAACATTCGTTTTCAGTTTTTTCTTCTTCACCACCAATGTATGGCACAATATTGTCTATCATATCAAAAGAAGGAACTCCCGGGTAACCGGCACCAGATGTTGCCTGCAAAGTTGTAACAATCATTCTTTTAACAGGATAGCCTGCCTGGATTAATGCGTGAAGAGGCATCATGTATGTCTGCAAAGAACAGTTTGGCTTTACAACAATAAAGCCCTTGTCCCAGCCATGGTGTGCCTTCTGTTTCTGGATAATGTCCAGGTGAGAATAGTTGATTTCTGGAACCAACATTGGCACGTCTTCTGTCCAGCGGTTTGCGCTTGCGTTAGAAACGACAGGAATGCCCAAAGCAGCATAGGCTTCTTCCAAAGCCTTAATTTCATCCTTTCCCATTTCCAAAGCTGAAAAACAAAACTTGCACTTTCCCACAGCCAGTTTTGCATCATTTGCATCCTGAATGGTAAGGTTTGCCACATCACTAGGTATTTCTTCACCAATAAGCCACTTTGAAGAAACAACATCCTTGTAAAGTTTACCGGCACTTCTTGGAGAAGCCGCAACATAAGTCACCTTAAACCATGGATGATTTTCCAAAAGCTTTATATATCTCTGGCCTACCATTCCCGTAGCGCCCAAAACACCAACTGCAATTTTTTCTGCCATACATTCCTCCATTTAAAATCCGCACTTAACCATTGCGTCTTCAATAATCTTTTTTGCTTCAGCCGTAGGTTCAACCAAAGGCAGGCGCAGGTAACCGGCAGGCAGGCCTTTTACATTCATTGCATACTTTATGCATGAAGGATTTCCATCCACAAAAGCTGCTTTAAAGAAAGGCTGAAGTCTGTAATGCATACTTCTGGCTTTTTCGTAATTTCCAGAAAGAGCATCGTGAACCAGCTGGCCCATTAAGTCAGGAATAAGATTTGTTACAACAGAAATTACCCCATCTCCGCCGGCCGCAATAAGAGGCAAAGTCAAACCATCATCACCACTCATGACAGAAAAATCATCTTTATTCAATTTGATTTTTTCAATCACTTCCATCATTTGATTTATGTTACCGCTAGCTTCTTTTACCCCCGCAATGTTTGGAAGATTTGCAATGCGGCTAAGAGTAGAAGTCGAAATATTTTTTCCGGTCCTGCCCTGAATATTATAAACAACAATCGGAATGCCCACAGAAGAAACAGCTTCAAAGTGACGGAAAATTCCTTCATCACTTGGTTTATTATAGTAAGGAGTTACAACCAGAGCATAGTCTGCTTTATATTCTTTGGCGCGTTTGACATAACGAACAGCATCGCGAGTATTGTTGCTTCCAGCACCAATCATCACTTTTACATTCTTGCCGTTTTTTTCGTTAAAGTCTTTAACTAAAGGCATAGTCAGCTGAATGATTTTTTCTTCTTCGTCTTCATCCAGAGTTGGTGTTTCACCGCTTGTGCCCAAAATCAAAATACCATCCATTCCCTTTTCCATTTGAAAAAGAACATTTTTCCTGAAACCCTCAAAGTCTACGCTGCCATCCAAAAGCATCGGCGTAACCATGGCCGTCCAGGCTCCCCTTAAAGTTGCCATAAAAACTCCTTGAACTGCAATTTATGTGCGCCCTGCAGTTCCTGCAATTTTTTCAAGATTATTGCATATTTATACAAAACAATCAATTAAATGAATTTTTGTGATTTCTTCTTTTTTTGGAGAAAGCTGATTTTGATACGGCTTTAGCGTGAAACTGCGCACTTCGTGCTTGTTGCGGGTACGTGGCTCCGCTTGCGCTCCGTTATTTTTTTTTTGAATCTTCGCTTCAAAAAAAATAATCCCTTCGGTCCCACTACAATCCGACTAGTGCCCAATTAAAAATCCAAAGGTAAAAAATAAAAAGTGCCGCCATTTTGTCTGATAGGAGTAAACAAACACAGGCAGCACTTTTTAAGTCTTTTTAAATAAATATTTTGAATACAGGGAAAGCCCCCTTATGTGAATCTCTCATCCAGGAAACCTAAGAGCATCTCTAAAAAGCTGAAAAAATTTTAAAGCTTCCTTTAAGTCCGCTATCTTAAGCATAGAATATATTCTAACCCAATTCCCCAAAAAAAAACATGAAAAATAATGATTTTTTGAAAAATTTGTTATCCCTTTTCAAAATGCGCTTAGCCGGCCGTGTAGTGGTTTGCCGAAGGCAAAGTGCCTGACACCGAGGCGAATAGCCGAGCCACGGAAGGGCCGTTTAACAAAAGGCGGGATGCTTCAAAAAAAAGAAAAAAATATTATAGGAAGCCACTGAAAATTGCAATTTTTAGTAGCAACTATAAAAATGCGTATATTGAATTGATAAATAAAGTCCAGTAAAATGGTCTTATGGCTGGAAATACTTTTGGGCAGGCTTTTAGAGTTACGACTTTTGGTGAAAGTCATGGACAGGCGCTAGGCTGTGTGGTTGACGGACTGCCGGCTGGTCTTACAATCGACACTGATTTTATACAAGCGGAATTAGATAAAAGAAAACCTGGCGGGCAAAATGCGGCTGTTACTCAGCGAAAGGAAGATGACAAGGCTGAAATTTTAAGCGGCATCTTTGAAGGAAAAAGTACAGGCTGCCCCCTTGCAATTTTGATAAAAAACACAAATCAAATTTCAAAGGACTACAGCGAAATTAAAGACCTCTTTCGCCCCGGACATGCGGATTTTACTTTTTACAAAAAATATGGCATTCGTGACTACAGGGGCGGAGGCCGTTCCAGTGGCAGAGAAACCTGCGCTAGAGTTGCAGCTGGGGCACTTGCAAAAATATTCTTAAAGGAAAAGGGCATTACTGTCCGGGCTTACACAAAAAGCGCCCTGGGAATCGAAAGTGACAAATCAAAATACGAAGAGTCCAATATAGAAAAAAATTATTTCAAATGTCCGGATATGGATGCTGCCGGGAAGATGCAGGCTGCGGTAGAAGAACTTTCTAAAAAAGGTGATTCTGGCGGAGGAATAATTGAATGTCTTGTAAAGGGGCTGCCTGCGGGATTGGGCGAATGTGTTTTTGACAAAACAGATGCTCTTTTAGCCCACGCAATTCTTTCAATTGGTGCTGTAAAAGGAATTGAATTTGGCGCTGGTTTTGAAGCGGCAAACCTTTTGGGCAGCAGCAATAACGATCAAATGGCAGAAGGCGGTAAATTTCTTTCCAACAATGCAGGTGGAATTTTGGGGGGCATGACAAACGGCAATGACTTAATTTTCAGGGCAGCTGTAAAAGCGGTACCAAGCATTTATTTAAAACAGCAAAGTGTAAACAAAGAAATGCATGAAGTTAGCCTTGAAATTAAAGGCAGGCATGATGTATGCCTTTGCCCAAGAATTGTTCCTGTAATTGAAGCAATGACTGCAATCACCCTGGCAGATCTTTACCTTAGAAATCTTGCTGCAAAAATTTAGTTTTTTCTGGAGAATAAAATGTCAAAATCAAGAAAATCAAATAGAAAAATATTTTGTCCCTTAACAATTATTGCCGGTCTGGCAGCCTTTATTTTTTGCGCCTTAGGTTCATTCCTTTACGTAAAAAAAGCCCTTTCCTGCCTGGACGTAAAAACAGCAGAAAGTTTAAATCAAATACAGACGGCTAGTTTAAAAGAGGCTCAAAAATCCTATGAAGATTCACTTCCCCTTTTAAACCGCCTGCCTTATTCTGTTCAAGAAAAAGACTTAGACCTTTACTGTAA
>CAVCWN010000281.1:0-5293 GCA_963605975.1 Desulfovibrionaceae bacterium
GGTAAATGCTGTTTTAAGAAACCCTGCATGGATTTTTGTTTTCTGGGACATAAAGGAATCTGATTTGAATTTCTTAAAGAAAATAAATGCGACTTTGTCTTTGAGGATTCTTTTTTTTGACAGCCCAGAGTCTGATAATGTTTCTGATTCTAATGCAAATGAAATTTCTTTTGAGGATAGGGAGCAGTATGTTTTGCTTGAAGGTGACAAAAAATATTTTGTAGCAAATCTGGAATATACGGAAGAAGGCGGACAGACAAAGGTTTTAGCTTACAGTCCCCGCATTCAAATTCCTTACGAAAGTGATGTGATAAAAAGTTACCAGCCTGGTAAAAAAATCAAGATGACTAAGGTGGAAGAACTTTCCGGCATGGAAAATCTGCTCAGGCAGCATTATAAAAATCACCGTCAGTCTTTTTAGGGCTGGTTTAAGGGCAGCTCTGAAGATTGCAATTTTTAGAGGCTCCATTAAAAATATCTGGCAGAGAGTTTTTGGCAAAAACGAGTTTATTATTTGGCTTTATTTTTTTATACATAGAAAGAAAGGGCTTTTGGAAAAGAGGAAAGAAAAGTGGGTAAAAAAAATCTTATCATAACAATAGTTTGTGAACAGGGTTATGTGCGCAATATTGAAAATAAAGATGCACATGCAGAAGAAAATATTCTTCTTTTTGATGCCATTTCCCAGACATACCTTCCTTTACTGAATTTAATTAATAACTTTGACAAAAGGGGCTTTGATGCAAAGATTGCCCTTGTTTTGTCCCCACAGCTGTGTGCCCTTTTGAATGACGGCGAAATGCAAAAGCGCTATGTGGAATATCTGGACTCAAAAATTCTTTTGGGCCAGAAGGAACTTGAACGCAATAAAAACAATGAAAGTCTTTTAAAACTCATAAATTCTTATATTGAAAAGGCTAAAAAGGACAAAGAGGATTTTACTGAACTTTATGAATGTCATTTGATTCAGGCTTTTGACAGGGCTGCAAAAAGCGGTTTTATAGAACTTTTGGCAACCAGTGCAACTTATTCTTACCTGCCCCACTATGCGGATTTGACTGAAGCTTTGAATGCTCAAATTGAAACTGGCCTTAGATCCCAAAGGTATTTCTTTGGTGAAATGGCTGAAGGTTTTTATTTGCCCCACTTGGGCTATTCAAATGGTCTTGATAAAGTGCTGCGCTCTTATGGTGTAAATTATACTATTGCGGATGCAAGGTCTTTTCTTTTTTCTAATGATAAAGTTGAAAATGGCATTTTTAGTCCCCTTAGGACAGAAAATTCCCTGGTGCTTTTTGCCCGTGATCCTGACTGCCCAGAAGAAATAATTGCTGATGCAAATAATTCTCTTAACGGTGAAGATGGTTATGCTTTAAAAGACATTTACCGGTGTGAAAGAAGGGACATTGGTTTTGACCTTAATCTAGAAGAGTTAAAACCTCTTGTTGGTAAGGATGATTCAAGAATTCCTACGGGATTTAAATACTGGTCAAATGAAGAAGACGAATCTTTTGAAAATGATGACGGACCTTTTTATGACCAGGAAGCGGCTTTTGAAGAGGCTAAAAAGGATGCCAGGGATTTTTATGCAAAAAAAGAAGAAAAACTTTTGAAGGCAGAAGAGCTTTTAAAGGGACAGGATGTAAACCTGCTTTTAACTATTCCTGGTGAACTTTTAGGACAAAAGTGGCACGAAGGTTTTACTTTCTTTGAAGAATTTATGAACCTTTGCCATGCTTCAAAGAAAATCAATTTAACCCTGCCAAAGGAACTTTTGCAAAACCAGTTTACCCTTCCCAAATTTACCCCCTACCCTTGTTCTGCAGGGGGCCACGGTTATGGGGAAGATTTGCTGGATGACAAAAACAAGTGGATGTTCCGCTATGTCAGGAAGGCTACGGAGCGCATGATTGATTTGACGGAAAGATTCCCAGCAGAAAGCGGTCTTAAGGAAAGGCTTTTAAATCTGGCTGCAAAGGAAGTTCTTTTAGCTCAATCTTCTGACTGGCCTTTGATGCTTACAAAAAATCAATTGCCGGAATATGCGGAAGAAATGTTTACGAAAAATATAATTTCTTTTACAAATGTTTTTTCTGCCTTGGCCAGCAACACCGTCAGCACGGAATGGCTTACAAAGCTTGAAAAGGAACATGATCTTTTTCCTTGGATAAATTATAAAATCTTCAGCAGAAAAAAATAATTCTAAAGAGTGGATCTTTATTTTAGCCAAGGGCCCTTTGCCTCTTCTTTTTACTGATGTGAAAAATTTTATGTCACCAGAGAAAATTTTCTTTGTTTAAATTTTGAAAGGGAATTTTTATGGTAATCAAGGGCAGCTAAAAAATTA
Source organism: Desulfovibrionaceae bacterium (assembly GCA_963605975.1). Classification (GTDB taxonomy): domain Bacteria; phylum Spirochaetota; class Spirochaetia; order Treponematales; family Treponemataceae; genus Treponema_D. The sequence goes on from CAVCWN010000281.1 coordinate 2,348, forward strand.
CAATTTTTAGGAAGGCCCTTAATGGCACAAAAAAAGTTTTCACAGTCTTTAAAAATTACAATTTTTAAAGATAAGCTTTTCTAAAATTCAAAAAGTGCTTTTTGAAAAAATATTGGCTTCTTTTAAAAAAATTGCCGATATTTGAAGAGTAGGACTTTTCTCTTTCAGGATTTGTATGAAGGCACTTAAACTTCCTATAGTGACACTTGTAATTTTAGCATTCTCATTTACCTGCCAAAATGCTTTTGCGGCTAAGGCTTCAAAAAAAAGCAAGACCAGCCAGGCCAAAGAAATTTCTGTAGGCGAAAAAGCTGAATATCCTGAAAATTTTTTAAACTTCATGCAGGAAGCAAAAAGTCTTGTAGAAAAAAAGGATTTTACTTCTGCGATGAATCTTTTTAAATCTGAAAATTATAAGGAAAATCTTTATTCTTCCTACAGTGATAAAACCAGCCGCTATGTAACGGTGGGCAGCATAAACAGAAGTAAGGCGTCTTTAAAAAACATTAAAGGTCTTTTGGAAGATTACGAAAAAATCCAGGGCGATTTTACCCAGGCCGCGTTAGAATTTACAAGTTTTGCCAAAGCGGATGATTTTGAAAATGCAAAAAAATGTCTTGAAGAAAAAAAAGCTGCTTTTGGAGACTTTGCAAATCTTTTAAAAAAAGTAAGCGAAGAATGTGAAAGTTTAAAAGAAACTTATGCCGCCTCCCTTGATTATTACAGCGGGAAAGTTGATGTTACCTACCCTCTTTTAATTTATAAATTTGCAGGCGGATTTGAAGGAGAAAATTTAACTGGCATTTTAGGACTTTTAACTAGCCAGTGGGATTACACTCTGGGTGAAATGAAAAAAGTTCTTTTTGAAAAGTGCCGGACTGATTCTGTAAATCTTTCAAAAATTCTTACAAGCGAAAATATTTCTTCACAAACTTTTTCTTTAAGCCAGACAGAAGGAATTTTAAAAAGAACAGAAAGTGCGTCCGCTCTTTTAAAAAACATTTCTGACTTTTACAGTCTGTGCGGAAAAAAAATAAAATCCAGGGACTATGAAAATTACAGTGACTATTCAAAGTCAGCGGATTTTTTGACTTCTCTTTCCAAAGAATCTTCTCTTTTGTTAAAGACGGCGCTGGAATTTGCTGAAGCAAAAAAAACTTCTTCGCAAACAAAATTACCTTCTAGCAGTGTAGAAGAAATAAGAAGTGCTGCTTCTGACTTTGCAAAAAAACAGGCAGAACTGGCAGCAATTTTTTCCCAGGACAGCAGGAATGCAACGGCACAAAAAAATTATTCCTGGTTCACTTCTTACATTTCTTTTAAAGACGAATTTAAAAACTGGGACGAATTAAGGGCCTCTTATCTTTCTTTGTGCAACTATATCATCAACAATGGCAGCCAGGAAGCGGCAAAAGTCTGGATAAGGATTTCTACATGGTTTACGGAATGCGGTAAAAGTCTTTTAACTGAAGATAAAAAAGAACTTTCTGTAATCGAAGGATTATTAACAAGGCCGGAGAAGGCTCTTTCTAAAATCCAGGAATATGAAAAAATTGTTCGAGATGATATTGGGATTTTGCAAAAGCTGGACACTTCTCTTAATGAAGGTTACGCTTTCCGCGCAAATTTTCAGGATCAAAGAAATCTTTTAAAAAATCAAATTACGCAAATGCAGGAATACATTGGAACTTCCCAAGGATACGCAAAGACTGCAAACGAAAATTCAAACACATCTCTTTTGGCTGCTAACCAGGTTGACATTTACTATAACAGGGCAACACTGAATTTTAATTCAAAGAATTTTTCTCAGGCACACACAAATTATGACAGGGCCAGTCAAACTTATAATGACCTTATTGAAGATTTAAAAAAGGATTTGGACAGGCAGGAAAAAACTTACCAGAAACTTTTAGACTTAAGGCAGGACTTTATTGAAAAGGAAAGGCCGATAATTGTTGCGGAAGTAAGAAACTATATCAATCAGGCAAAGAATGCATATTATTCTGGAAACTTTGAAGAAGCTAACTCTCTTTTAACAAAGGCTGAAAGCAGGCGAAGTGAATGGGCAAAACTTATGGACACCGAACTTGAAGCCAATGAAGAATTGCAGCGCATCAAGGAAATGGTAAACACGGCAATTTCTATAAAGGAAGGCCGCGTTATTTATCCGGAAGATCCTTTGTACCCGGAAATGTCTCAGCTGCTTCAAATTGCCCAGCATTATTACAATGAAGCTCTTGAAGCAAAAAATAAAAGTGATGAAAAGGATTTGCTTTCAAAGGCAAAGAATAAAGTGAATGAAGTAAAAACCATTTACCCTAGAAATCAAGCGGCAAATATTCTGTCTCTTAAAATAGACCAGAGATTGGATCCGACAGCTTTCAACACAATGTTTGCGGAAAAAGTTACCAGTTTGAAAAAAATAAATTATTCTGCAAAGGATTCTACTGCAAGCGAAGCCTACAATGACTTACTGGACTTGTATGAAATAAATCCAAATTATGCGGGATTAAAAAATTTAATTACTTCTGTTGAAATGGATCTTGGAATAAGGGCTCGGCCTATTGCTCAAGTTGATTACAGTCAGGCACAAAGTCTTGCAAAAGAAGCACAGGCGCTTTTAAATAAAGCCGGCCGTGATGAAAATATGCTCAACCAGGCAAAGGCAAAAGCAAATGCGGCCCTTGCAATAAACGAAAATAATGCTCTGGCCATTCAAGTGCTGGATGAAATTTCCATGAGGTCAGGCGGCCGCTCTGCAGTAACACTTTCTGCAGCCGATGAAGAACTTTATCAAAGTGCCGTTCGCGATTTGCAAAACGATAATGTCTTTGCGGCAAAGCAAAAAGTTGACAGTCTTTTACAAAAAGAAACAAATCGCCGTTCAGCAAAAATCATTAAACTTCAAAAAAGAATTGAGGCCCTCTTATGATAAAAGAAAAAATC
>CAVCWN010000282.1:0-2516 GCA_963605975.1 Desulfovibrionaceae bacterium
GTTCAACGCAACCTGCATGAAGGTTTGCCACATTGTATTTTGGAGCAGAACAGCCTTCTATAAAGTGCAAGTCCGAACCTTCATCAACAATTATGAGTGTATGTTCGTACTGACCAGCCCCCGCAGCATTCAGGCGGAAGTAAGACTGTAAAGGAATGCTGACTTTTGTATTTTTAGGAACATAAACAAATGAACCGCCACTCCAGACAGCACCATGCAGGGCAGCAAATTTGTGGTCCGTCGGGGGAACAAGGTGCATAAAATACTCCTTTACCATTGGCCCCCATTCTTCAGATTTTAAAGCGCTTTCAAAATCCGTATAAACAACACCCTGGGCAGCAACTTCATCTTTTACATTGTGATAAACCAGTTCTGAATCGTACTGAGCACCAACGCCGGCAAGACTCTTTTTTTCAGCTTCAGGAATTCCAAGCTTATCGAAAGTTTCTTTTATGTCCTGGGGAAGATCTTCCCACTTTGCAGTCATATCAGTCTTTGCCTTAACATAAGAAACAATCTTTTTAATATCCAGATCACGAATGTCCGGGCCCCAGTCAGGTTCTTTTGTTTCGTTATAAATTTTAAGGCACTTAAGACGAAAGGCCCTCATCCATTCAGGGTCATCCTTTTCCTCAGAAATTTTTCTAACTATTGATTCATCCAGGCCGGCGCGAATCTTGTAAAAATCACTTTCATTTTCTTCATAACGAAAGTCATACAAAGAACGATCCACGTCCTGAATTGAGTCATTCATTTCTTTCTTTTCATCCTGACTCATGAATCAAGGCCTCCGTTATTTACATTTTGCTTAACAGCTTCCATGGCAGCCTTAGCCGCAGCCAACATTTTTTCCTTTCTTTCTTCTTCCTTAATTTCTTCAGGAATAAATTCATCAAATCCACGTTCGTTAATCTGCTGAATAAGAGAAGCGTCCCCTGAGTGAACAATTCTGCCCTTTACAAGAATGTGGGCATAATCAACATGCAGGCTTTCAAGAATTTTTGTTGAGTGAGTAATAATTAAAAGAGAACCGCCAGTTTGCTTCTGGTACTCTTTAATGCCCATAGAAACAGTCCTTACCGCATCCACATCCAGGCCGGAATCAGTTTCATCAAGAATGGCCAGTTTTGGCTTAAGCATCAAAAGCTGTAAGATTTCACTTTTCTTTTTTTCACCGCCAGAAAAACCAACATTTAAATCACGCTGGGCATAAGAAGGATTCATATTTAAAAGCGCCATTTGTTTTTCCAATTCCCTGGTAAAAGCAAGCAGCTTAATTTTTTGCGAAGAAACTTGCTGCAAAGAAGAGCGTATAAAAGCTTCTAGAGAAATGCCCGGCACTTCAAGAGGTTCCTGGAAAGAAAGAAAAATTCCATCCCTGGCCCTTTTGTCTGCTTCTTCAAAAGTTATATCCTTTCCTTCAAAAAAAATTTTTCCAGAAGAAATTGTATATTCCCCGCTGCCCATGAGCGTGTAACCCAAAGTAGATTTTCCCGCTCCATTCGGCCCCATCAAAACATGAATTTCCCCCGCCTTAATATTAAGCGAAAGATTTTTAAGAATTTCCTTTTCGCCGGCACAGGCGCAAAGATTTTGTATTTCAAGCAAATTTTCTGCCATAAAAAAATCCTCATAAAATTAATATAAAACTTTTTGTCGCTAGATATTACACCAAAAACTTTTTTTTTACTAGTAAAAAGAAAATTACTTTTGTGGCATTTATTTTTTATTTTTTTATTTTGAAGCCTACCTGCTTTCCTTTTACCGCCCTTCCGCCACTTGCTACGCGCGGTCCGAAACCTAAAGGTTTCGGACTGCCTTCGGCATGGCTACACGGCGGGCTAAGCATCTTTTGCATACTGAAAGAAATTTCGTAAAGAAAATGGTGGTTTCAAGCTAAAAGTCTTTTGCCTGACAAGGCAGCCTTCTAAAAAAATTGCAGTCTGCTTCTATGCAAAAAAATTACAGGCATAGCTTCAAAAAAAAGCCTTACCCTTCAAAAAGAAAGGTAAGGCTTTGACACTTGGCAGGCTCGAACTGCCGACCCTCTGCTTAGAAGGCAGATGCTCTAATCCAACTGAGCTAAAGTGCCGTGACAAAGAATATACTACAATTTATTTTTTTTATCAAGATGCAAAATGTAAATGTCAAAAAAATATCAAAGATTTTTCTTACCTGGAAAAACCTTTCTTTTCTGCCACCAGCCTAGCCCGCCCTGTAGCAAGGCCGAAGGCCGTCACGGAACGAAGTGGAGTGACCGCGCAAAGCAAGTTGCGAAAGGGCGGTTAGCACAAGAGAGTATGCTTTTAAAAAAAATTATTTAGAAGAATAGGCTCCTTCTTCAATTGTCATGGAACCTAAAAATACGGGCTTACTGTAATAATCGTCATAAGTTGCCGTGTCCCAGCCGGTAGAAACTGCATAAAGGTCCAAATACCATGTGTTAGCCTGGCTTGTTGTGGAATAGTAAACGTCTGCATCTGAAGAAGAAGGAGTAGCGTCATAGTCCCCTTCTC
>CAVCWN010000283.1:0-5282 GCA_963605975.1 Desulfovibrionaceae bacterium
AGTGAACCGCGTTAACGAGCCGAAAGTTCCGCTTGCTTCCTACAAGGATTTTTCTGCCTACAAACTTTTTATTCTAGACACCGGGCTTTTATGTGCCATGAGCGGCCTGGATGCAAAATCAATTATTAATGGAAATACTTTGTTCGTTGAGTTTAAAGGTGCCCTTGCAGAACAATTTGTTTTGCAAGAGTTGGTTTGTTCCACAAAATACACGGCTTACTATTATGGAAACGAAAGTGCCACTTTTGAGCAGGATTTTTTAATCCAAAAAGAAATGAACATTGTTCCTATTGAAGTTAAAGCACAAACGAATGTACGCTCTCAAAGTTTAAAAGCTTTTTATGATAAATATGGCCCTCCTCTTTCAGTAAGATTTTCGCTTTTACCTTATTGCGATCAGGGTTGGATGGTAAACATTCCTCTTTACGCCGTGTGTACGTTGTAAAGTTCGCGTGAGCGCTGGGAAGGGCGCCAAAGACGTTCCGGAGTAAGAGTAGCGAACGGAGGAATGAAGCGTTAGCGGCCCCATCTACCTTCGCAACATAGTTGCTCGGAGACTCACTAAAAACAGTCCACCGGACTGTTTTTGCGGTCTTCGACCGCCGCTCCCTACATAGCGACCCAGAGTGAAGTGAGGGCGAAGAGCGAACGGAACGGAGGGGCACGCAAAAAAAAACACAAACCAATATAAACTCCCCCTGAGGAAAATGTCACCAGCTTTGAAAAATCGTTAAATGACGTTTCCCTTACGAAAGAACTAAGTGGATAATCTATTCCCCTTCATCACATTCAGAAAGTGGAAAGCGTTTTTCTACCATTTCTTTTACTTTTGGCGAAAGTTCTTTGTCAAAAAAATCCCTTACGTTTTCGCGGGTCTGGCTGGCGTTACGCAGAAAGAGGTCGGCTGGGTGGATTTCTAGGGCGTAGGCAATTTTAACAATAAGTTCAAATGAGGGAAAATTCTTTTTTGATTCAATTCCACTTATCAATCCAAACGCAAAGAGTATGCAATGAAAACAGACACACAGACCGCAAACGAAAAAACAAAACCTGCAGACAAAACCTTAGAAATTTAAAAAAAATACTTTCCCCAGTGTTTTTTAAAGCCGGACACGGACGAAAACGGAAACATTATAAAAGAGCATTTTGACACAGAAAAACTTGCCACCCTTTTGGATGACAATGTTGATGTTACAAAAGAAGGCTTTACCTTAAACTTTCTTGGAAAAAGTTATGCACGCTACCAGGCAAACCTTGAAAGCGAAACCGTGATTGTGCCGGATGCAGAAAATTCTAAAACTGAAAGCAAAAATATTTACATTGTGGGCGACAATCTTGATGCCCTGCAGCACTTGCGCCATTCCTATTCAGAAAAAATAAAATGTATTTACATAGATCCGCCTTATAACACAGGAAAAGATGATTTTGTTTATAACGATAAATTTGGCTTTACGGCAAAAGAACTTGTTGAAAACCTGGATATTGATGAAGACGAAGCAGAACGAATTGTTGAAATGCAGGGAAAATGCACCCATTCTGCATGGCTTACTTTTATGTACCCGCGGCTTTCCCTTGCAAGAGACCTTTTGCGTGATGACGGTGTAATTTTTATCAGCATTGATGATAACGAGCAGGCGAATTTGAAAAGACTGTGTGATGAGGTGTTTGGGGAAGGGAATTTTGTAACAAAATTTGATTGGAAATGCAGAAATTCACTTCAACATGATGAATTTCCGCTTTGGAGAATTAGCTCAATGGTAGAGCCGCGGACTGTTAATCCGCCAATACAAGTTCGATTCTTGTATTCTCCGTAATTAAAATTAACATAATTTGTTACATACTGTTGGTTGAGATTTATCTTGCAGTGACTAAAATAGGATCAGAAAGGGAGAAATGTTATGGCCATAATGATAAGTTCAAACCTTCGGATTCTGCGTAACAACAGCAAATACACTCTTGAAGAAGTTGCTGATATTGTAGGAGTTTCCCGTCAGACTATTGCAAAGTGGGAAACGGGAGAAACATATCCTGACATTGAAAACTGCGTTAAGCTTTCAATTTTGTTTAAGGTTTCGCTGGATGCTTTTGTAAAAGAACCGATTCAGTCTTTTACAGATAAGTCTAACGAAAAAGGCCAGTACGTTTTTGGAATCGTAAAAGTGAATGAAGACGGAACTTTGCCTTTGCCTGAAAATGCAAAAGAAAAGCTTTCAATTCAGAGTGGAGATAAACTCTTACTTTTAGGAGATGTGAATCAGGGACTTGCTGTGGTTAAATGCGACGGAATGAATGATTTTATTGACTTGAATGGAGGTAATTCATGACAACTGAATTTGTAAAAATTGAATTAAAGAACAAAGGCCCTGGCTGTGCTGAATCTAACGGAGCAGAAGAAATCATAAAAGATTATGCAGCAAAAGGCTTTGCTTATTCAGGATATGTTCCTGTAAAGTACGGACCAAGTGGCAAACTTCTGATAATGGAACTTGTTTTTCAGAAATAAAAATTAAAAGCTCTTGGTTTCATTCCAAGAGCTTTTAATTATTTAGAAATTACTTCCGTTCCATCCCCAGTTTTCAGTTCCTAAGTAACTGACATAAACTGCTTCGCCTGGAATATCCAGCTGTTTTTCAAGAATTTCACAGATTCTGGCAGTCATTTTATTGCTTGCATTACTGTTAACGCTGCCCAGAACTTTAATTTCAACATAAGCACCTTTATCCAGTTTCTTTCCACCAAAATATAAATCCTGACTTTCAACAAGATTAATCATAAGATAGCTTTCTGGTTTTCCTAAGATGCTGATTGCTTTTCCAAATTCGACTTTTAATACATCTCTTTTTTCTGCAGGCAACTGCATTGTTACCTTTGCTTCAATCATTGGCATGACGGTTCTATACTCCTTGAAAAATTATATCATTTTTTCTGATTCTTTTTAACTGAAAATAAATTTGACTCCTATATAGAATTTTCTTATATTCAAAATAATTGGAGGTTTCCTGAAGGAAATCAAATATTAGTTTAGACATTATTTATTTTTATATTGGTTTGCACTTAGAAGAGGCAGCCGGACGATTATCCAAATTGCGTCATACAATCTTGGGATAACTGTGTCTGGCTGCCTTTTTTGTTTATAACAAAATTGCAACAAATATGCAGAATAAAAGTGACTATATATGTAAGAAAAGACAGATTGATTATTTTTAAAGATTAAGGAGCTTTAGTTGATGAATTTTATGGAATGGCTTACTAAAGAAGGGTTTTCAGATGCAGAAATTGGAAACATCCTTTGTTATTTTAGGAAGTTACCGGATTATGCACCAGGAGAATTAAAACTTGCAGCTAAATTTATTCTTGGTGAAACAGATCATTTTCAGCCAAAAGAAGAAAAAAGGTCTGTAGCAAAGATAAATGCAGGTCAGATATTGAGAATCTTTTTAAGCAGAAAGGTTTAAATCATTTACTATCTGTAGCAACAGCACAATCAAAAGATTTTAAGAATTTAAAAAAAAGCTTGGAAAAAATTTACTGATAATGGTCAGTTTTTTACATATTTTCTCCAATTAATTTGAAGATTTTCATTTGCTAGAATAATAAACGTAAAGGATGGCAGCTTATGACATGGCCTAAAAACAAAATAAATAGAACTTCCGCACTGGTATTAGTAGTACCAATGCAGGAAGCAGGACAGTCGATAAACGAAGTCCAGACAATAATCGCCAAACCATTGTCTACTTCAATTTATCGGCTTTATCAACGGAATTCAACAGCATTGTTGGAGATCCTCCATGTCAGGATTTCTCAATGTGTGAATCGAATTAAATATTTTCGAAGGAGATAAAGCTCTATGAAAAAAAACATTATTGATGACGGTTTCAATGCCGAGTTGGTACAAACTGCAACTTTTGCAGGTCTGCTTGAGATTCCTGTGATTCATAATCCTTGTAGTTATGAAATTCCAGAAAAACTTCTGCCATTGGATCAAATAACAAAAACAAATGGCCACTCAGAGACAATACAGTGTTATATCCATGATAAGAAGTTCAGGGATTTGATTATAAATGTGAAAGACCATGTTGAGGAATTAAGAAAATTTAAAGCTGTAATTTCTCCTGACTGTTCACTTTACTATGATATGCCTTTAGTTCTTCAGATGACAAATGTATATCTTAGCCATCAGATCGGACATTATTTGCAGACACAAGGAATTACTGTAATTCCAAATGTTCGTTGGGGAGATGAAAGAACTTACACAAGAATTCTTCCAAACGAAATGCCTTTCGCCTTTCTTGGATATGAAAAGCACGGGATTTATTCGGTTGGGACGTATGGATGTTGCCAATCAAGGGAAGAAAAGCGGCATATAAGAGACGGTTTACATTCAATGATTAAAGAACTTGAACCTGAAATTGTCCTTATTTATGGTCCAATGCCTGATTCAATCTTTAATGAATTCAAGAATTCTGGAGTTCAATTCGTTCACTACGAAAATTGGACTAAAACTCAGCATGGAGAAAAAAAATATGGGCAGCGGTAGAAGCGGTATTTATTATACAAGCCATGGAAGTGCATTTATTCATCATGATGCACTGATTCATGTCATGGAAGGAGAATATGATCCTTACAAGGGAAAGCCTTCTTTGCTTATTAATGGTGGACATGGACAAGATTCCATGGATTTTATGGATAAGAATGATATATTGTATGAAGTAACGAAAACTCACGATAATGGTGTAAGGGTTGGAAATGTTTTAGATTCTGAACAACCTTTTCGTCAGCAAGGTTCAAATCATTCTTGGTTTCCTAAGAATTGGACTACAGAGAAAGTGACTGCTGCTGCAAATTTCCTTGCAAGCAAATGTCCTGCCAGTAAATTGCCGAATAAAGGAACTTTAACAGGTACTTATGAAGGTGTTAAGGTTATAGCTCATGTTAATGGCGGGGAAATAACATCAATCTATCCAGATGCTAAATCTCAACCAAGAAAGAAGTAGGTGATAATAGTGTTAAAACAGGATTTTAAATCAGTAATTAATGAACTTAAAAAAACTGATATCAATGACAATGTTGCGTATTATGCTCTTGTCGATAAGGAAGTTGAACTTCTTACCAGTAATACGGAAGAGACGTTGAAGTTTATAAATGATAATGATGATGAATTGTCATTTGTTTACATGGCTGAAACAATGTTTAGAATTGTTCAAAAAGAGAAGAATGATGTTATTCTTAAAGCATTTGAAAAATCTACTGAACGATTCCCAGAAGCTATGTCTAAATTTAAC
>CAVCWN010000284.1:0-5160 GCA_963605975.1 Desulfovibrionaceae bacterium
CTTTCTGGCCCCTGGAATTTCATAAATGGTTTTAGGTAACTTTTCGTCCCTTATAAATGCAAAGTAAGCAGCATCGTAAATGATAATGCAGCCGTTTTTGTTTGCGAAATCAACTAATTTTTTAAGCTGGGCCTTTGTAGCAGCAGCGCCAGTCGGATTGTTAGGTGAACAAAAATAAATAAGAGAATTAGGCTTTACACAAGAAAAATCCGGGAAAAAATTATTTTCCGCAGTACATGGCAAATAGGTAATGCCCTTGTACCCCTTTTTAGAAGCCTTGCCGGCAGCCCCTACAACAACGCTGCCATCAACATAAACAGGGTAAGCCGGATCCTGAACAGCCAGTTCCACATTTTTACCAAAAAGCGTTTGAATCCTGGCAATATCGCACTTGGCACCATCAGAAATAAAAACTTCATCCGCACTGGCCATGCCCGGGTAGTAAAGGCTGGCAATCTTTTCGCGAAGTTCCATAAGGCCCTGCTCATCACCATAACCAGAATAACCCTTGCTTGTAGAAAGGGCCTTTACATAATCCACCATAGCCTTTGTAATGTGAGGAGTTAAAGGCTCTGTCGTGTTGCCAATTCCCAAACTTATAATTTTTGCCTCAGGGTGCTTAGCCTGATATTCCTTTCTTCTTTTTGCAACCTCCGGAAAAAGGTAACCCGAAAGCAAATTTGCAAAACCAGTGTTTCTTTCAATCATTTTTTTCCTCCAGACATTTTCGCCCATTCTACACATTTTTTTTGATAGATAAAAGTTCTTTTTTATTTTTTTGGTGAAAGATTTTGCGTTAAGGATTGTAGTGGCATGCCGAAGGCATGTTCTGCCGCCAGGCAGAATGGAGGCGAAAGCCGGAACCACGGAAAGCCTGACCCCTTAAGCTGAAAGCTTAAGGGGGAACGCCCATAAAAAATCAACAGAGCTTAAAAAGCTGTTCAACAAAAGGTTCTTTTACAACCAGAACAGAACAATTGGCGCTGCCGACAATTTCACCAATTTCTCGCGAAACATTCAAATGATTTTCCTGGTAAGGGTTTGCCGAATCTTCGCCCACAAGAATAAGATTTGCCTTAAAATCATTTGCAGCACGAATCACTTCACTCCAGACAGCACCTTCCAAGGTTTGCACTTCAATGTTCACATTTTTCTTTTTTGCCAAAACTTTTACGTATTCCATATCACGCTTTGAATCAGACAGAAGGTGGTCCTTCATGCTGCTAGCTTCTTCAGCAACAATAAATTTTGAAAGAAGAAGTTTTTTTATGCTTGCATCATCTACAACAAAAACAACTTTTACCTGGCACTTGTAAAGTTTGGCCATCATAATCCCATACTGCACTGCATGCAGGGAAGACAGAGAACCATCGTAGACAACAAGAATTTTTTGAAAAAGAGCTTTTATCATTTTTCTTCCTGTCTGTTTTTCAAAGACTTTAACACGAAAATATTGTCCCTTTCGCGTTCTTCAAGGACACCTTCTATATATTTTATGGTTTCCCTGTTTTGCGGAATAACCATTTTGTCCAGGGCATTTACACGGCGCTGGGTCTTCTTTACTTCCATTGCAAGGCGCCAGGCAATCGTACGGATTGAAGCCATTTGCGTTAAAAGAGTCAAAAGCTCAAAAAATTCGCTCATAACTTCATCGCTGTCCGCAAATGTTCCAAAGAAAGATTCGAAAAGCTGCCTCTTTGGAAGATTGACGTCAATGGTGGTAAAAGTCATGCCCGCAATAACAGTTTCCTTTTCAGTAATTTGAAATTTATAGTTTACTGCATGGGCAATGCGCTCTACACGGTCCCCACCCACAGTTAAAAGCATTCGCTTTAAGGCAGGATAGGCTTTTGCCAGACACTTGTCTATTTTGTCTTCCAGAAGCTTTACCTTTTCCACCAGGTGCATCAGTTCCATAACAAGGATTTCGCGTTTTTGTTCCAGCAAGTCGTAACCTTCCGTACTGACAGCCAGCTGGTCTTTAAGAGAAAGCAAATTTGATTTTGTAGGTGCAATGTTGAGTTTTGCCATAAAAAGCCTCTCTTTTTAAGAAGATGCCTCTGAGCTTTGACCTTCTTCAGTTTTAGGAAGGTATTTTTTAAGCAAATCTTCGTTAATGCGGTAAAGTTCAGAAGAAGGAAGAATGCTCAAAAGTTTCCAGCCCAAATCAAGGGTTTCTTCAATAGAACGGTCTTCGTATTCACCCTGGGTAAAGAATTTTTCTTCCAGCTCTTTTCCAAACAAAAGATACTTGCGGTCAAGAGGGCTCAATTCTTCTTCACCAATAATAGAAGCAAGGTTTCGTATAGACTTTACCTTACTGTAGGCAGCAAAAAGCTGGCTTGAAACAGCGGCATGGTCTTCACGGGTCATTCCTTCACCAATTCCGTCTTTCATCAAACGGCTTAAAGAAGGCAAACCGCTTACAGGAGGGTAAATGCCTTTTGTGGAAAGTTCCCTATCCAATACAATCTGGCCTTCTGTAATGTAACCTGTCAAGTCTGGAATAGGATGGCTTATATCATCATTCGGCATGGACAAAATAGGAATCTGGGTAATGGAACCGCTTGACCCCTGAATTTTTCCGGCACGCTCGTAAAGTTCAGCAAGATTTGAATAAAGGTAGCCAGGATATCCTTTTCTGCCAGGCACTTCGCCTCTTGTAGTAGAAATTTCGCGCAAGGCTTCGCAGTAGTTGGTCATATCTGTCATAACAACTAAAACGTGCATGTTTAACTCAAAGGCCAAATATTCAGCGGCTGTTAAAGCGCAGCGGGGAGTAATAATTCTTTCGATAGAAGGAGCATCTGCCAGGGACTGAAACATTACAACTTTGGACAAAACACCGGATTCTTCAAATGTGTGTTTAAAGAATTGGGCTACGTCGTACTTGATTCCCATACCTGCAAAAACCATAACGAATTCTTCGTCAGAATTGCGGATTTTTGCCTGGCGGATTATCTGGGCCGCAAGATTGTTGTGGGGCAAACCGTTTCCCGAAAAGATAGGCAGCTTCTGGCCGCGAATCAAAGTGTTCATTCCATCTATGGAAGAAATGCCCGTCTGAATAAAGTCACGAGGATATACGCGGGCATAAGGATTTATAGGGTTGCCGTTAACATTTACCTTTTTTTCACAAATGATTTCCGGAAAACCGTCAATTGGCTGGCCCAGACCGTTAAAAATTCTGCCCAAAAGACCACGGCCTACTTTTAATTCCATAGGTTCTTTGAGGAATTCAACGCTTGTTTCGTCAAGGTCAAGACCTGTTGTGCTTCCAAAAATCTGTACAAGGGCACTTTCTTCATTTATATCAATGATTCTGCCTGTTTTTTTCTGGCCATTTTTGTCACGAACATAAACTACTTCATCGTAGAAAGAATTTTCACTGCGTTTTACAGCTACAATCGGTCCGTCAACTGATTTTAGCCCTGAATATTCTACACCTTTCATTATGCCCTGTCCTTGCGATATGTTCGCTTCAGTTCATTCATCTGATCTTCAAGATGATTTTTGATTACATCCAGTTTTTCAAGATGGTCATTTTCTACAGTAGACTTTGCCCTGATGATTTCACCCCTTACACTCAGCTCAGAAATTTTTACTAAAGGACAACCTGAAGTCAAAAGATCAAGGGCCATGTCGTAGTAAGATATAATCAAAAGTAAAATCTGCAGCTGCTTGGCCGGAACAGAAAACTGATCGATAGGGTCAAAAGCATTTTGCTGCAAAAAGCCGTTTTTTATCATTTCACAGACATTCAAAACAAGGCGGTCACTTTCAGGCAAAGCGTCTGCACCAATAAGGCGGACTATTTGTAAAAGGCGCTGTTCCCTTTTTAAAAGATCCAGTGCCCTTTTTCTTATTTGAACCCACCTAGGGTCCACCTTGTCCCACCAATCTTTAATTTCTGCGGCATATTCTGAATAAGAATCTATCCAGCCAATGGAAGGATAGTGTCGGGCGTTTGCAAGTTCCCTGTCCAGGGCCCAGAAACAGCGGATAAAGCGCTTGGTATGCTGGGTAACTGGTTCTGAAAAGTCACCGCCTGGAGGGGAAACAGCGCCAATAACGCTTACGCTTCCTTCACTACCTTCAAGACTTGTAACACGGCCTGCCCTTTCGTAGAATTCAGCAAGTCTAGTTGGAAGATATGCAGGAAATCCTTCTTCTGCAGGCATTTCTTCCATACGGCCTGAAAGTTCACGAAGAGCTTCTGCCCAGCGGGATGTTGAATCTGCCATGATTGCAACGTGCATGCCCATATCGCGGTAGTATTCAGCCAGAGTAATTCCCGAATAGAGGGAAACTTCGCGGGCTGCTACCGGCATATTTGAAGTGTTTGCAATAAGGATTGTTCTTTCCATAAGGGACCGGCCTGTTCTAGGGTCAATCAATTTAGGAAAGTCCGTTAAAACATCCGTCATTTCGTTTCCGCGTTCACCGCAGCCAATATATACGATTAAATCAGCATCGCACCACTTGGCAATGGCGTGCTGTGTCATAGTTTTACCTGTTCCAAATCCACCCGGAATAGCAGCTGTTCCACCCTTACTTAAAGGAAAGAAGACATCCACTACACGAAGGCCAGTTATAAGCGGCTGTGAAACTTCCATCTTCTGGGCAAAAGGACGGGGAACTCTTAAAGGCCAGTACTGGCTCATCTTAAGTTCTTCACCGGCATCCGTTAGGGCAATTACTTCATCAACTGTGTAAAACCCCTTTTCTACCATCTTTACCAGTTTTTTGCCTTTAACATTCGGGGGAACCATAACCTTGTGGGTAATTGAACCAGTTTCTGGAACCGTACCCAAAAGGCTGCCACCCTTTATCTGGTCTCCTGCTTTACAAAGAGGAGTAAATTCCCATTTTTTTTCTGAATCGATTGGAGCTGTTCTGTCACCCGGGATAAGAAAGGCCCCTGACTTTTCATACATCTGCTTAAGAGGGCGCTGTATGCCGTCATAGATTGTTCCTACAAGGCCTGGGCCAAGCTTTAAGGAAAGAGGCATTTCTGAAGAAGTAACTTCTTCCCCAATGTGCATGCCGGAAGTGTCTTCGTAAACTTGAATGGTTGCCCTTCCTTCCTTTTGCCTGATGATTTCTCCAATAAGCTTTTTTTGACCAACATCAACTACATCATAAAGACCACATCTATCC
>CAVCWN010000285.1:0-3808 GCA_963605975.1 Desulfovibrionaceae bacterium
CCGGAGTGTAGTGAGGGCGAAGCCCTCACGAAACGGAGGGGCACGCCCAAAAATCCATGCAAAAAAACAAACCCCAATATAAACTCCCACCAATTTCTGCTAAAATCCCAATATGGCAAATACGAAAAAATCTCGACTGAACTTTAGGATTACGCCGACGCTTTTTGCGGTGGACGATGCTTCTTACAAAGGGGAATTTACGGCGGATCCGGTGGCGGCGCTTTACAATGCGGGGGCGGGCGAACGGCCTGCTTTTGATGACTGCGGGCTTTTTCTTTACAGGGTGGCGGCGGCTTTTTTTGATGGGCTTTTGAAATTTGATGGGATTGAGTTGAGCCGGGAAAAAACTCTGGTGCCACTTGATGATGATTTGATTTCAACTTTGCTTTCCTCTGCGCCTTTTTGTATTGGTAGCGAAAATCTTACGGAGGACTGGCTTAAAAATATTTGGGGGCTTTTGAACGGCGTTTTTGCCTGGGAAATTGCTTCCTACGATGGAACGGTTGCCATGTATCTGGCGGAAAAAGATTCGCATTTGAAGGTGGCGGAAAAAATCTTTTTTCATATTGTAGAAAATAAGGCGGATGAAAATTATCCTTTTGCTTTTTTGGCGACTTATTCTACGAAAGATAAAAACGAAAAAATCATTCATGTGCCTCTAAAATATGCCCTGACTGAATATAAAAATAATCGCGACAAGATTTTGGATTTGCTGGCCTGTTTGAACCGAGCTGGAGATGCTTGCCCTTTGATTGGGGAATTTGTTGAAAAGGGCGAAATGTTTCATCCTCTCAAATTAAAGTCCGGGGAGGCCTGGGAGATTTTAAAATCCATTCCACAAATTGAAGAAACCGGGATTGTCTGCCGCATTCCTGACTGGTGGAAAAAGAAAAAACATCACGCCGGGGTCAACGTTCAGCTTGGCGAAAAAAGAAAATCGCTTTTGGGTCTGGATTCCATTATCGGCATGCAGGGATTTTTGGAAGTGGATGGTCTTGTTCTTTCCAAAGAAGATGTAAATGATTTGCTTAAGCAGACGGAAGGGCTGGCTCTTATCAAGGGTAAGTGGATTGAGGTAAATCACGAAAAGCTTCAAAAACTGCTTTCTGAGATGGAAAAATACAGTGGCGACATTTCGCTTCTGGAGGCAATTAAACTTTCTGGCCAGGTGACTGAAGAAAATGCGGATAATGCTGATGGCGAAATTTCTGTTTCTAACGGCCAGTGGCTTAAATCTATTTTTGACCAGTTAAGAACTCCGCCAAAAATCCAACTGCCTGTGCATTTGAATGCGACTCTCCGCCCTTACCAAAATACTGGTTACAGCTGGCTTAGTGCTATGTCATCTTTTGGCTTTGGTGCCTGTCTTGCGGATGACATGGGTCTTGGAAAAACCTTACAGATTTTGACTTTGCTTGAATCCATTTACGAAAAAAATCCGACTGCAAAAATCCTTTTGATTGTTCCTGCCAGTTTGATTGGTAACTGGCTCAAGGAGTGCGAAAAGTTTACGCCAGGATTACCGGTGAAGGTGCTGCACGGGTCGGCCGGGAAAAAGTCATCAGCGGCTGGTGTGCCAACGAACGCCCTGGTGGACACCCCAGCGGTGGGCACATCGAACGCTCCGGTGGGGGGGTCTGCAGAAGGCATACCGGGAGTGGCAAATAGCACTCCGGCGGTGGGCGTTTCAGACAATTCCACCTTCTCCTTCCTCAACATCACAACTTACGGAATGACTGGCCGGCTGGAATCGCTTAAATCTATAAAATGGGACAAAATCATTTTGGACGAAGCTCAGGCAATCAAAAATCCTCTCAGCAAGCAGACAAAAAACATCAAGGCTCTTTCTGCCAGCGGAAAAATTGCCCTGACTGGTACGCCTGTCGAAAACGACCTTTCAAATCTCTGGTCACTTTTTGATTTTTTGGACAAGGGACTTTTGGGAACTTCCACAGAATTCAAAAATTTCACAAAAACGCTTTCCGAAAATCCTAGTGGCTATGCAAAATTAAAAAAGATGATTTCGCCTTTTATGCTGCGCCGTCTTAAAACTGACAAAGCAATTATTTCGGACTTGCCGGAAAAAAACGAAATCACCGACTACATTTCTTTTTCCAAAAAACAGACAGTCCTTTACAAAAAATATGTTGATGAGCTGGAGAAAAAACTTGAAAAGGCAAAGTTTGAATCAATCGAACGCAAGGGCCTGGTTCTTTCAAGTTTGATGAAGTTGAAGCAGATTTGTAACCACCCGGATCAGTTTTTGGGAATGGAAAATTATGATGAAAGTGACAGCGGAAAATTTGAAATGTTACGTCAAATCTGCCAGACAATTTACGAAAAACGCGAGCGGGTTTTGATTTTTACCCAGTTCAAAGAAATCACAGGCAAGTTGGACGATTTTCTGGCAGAAATTTTTGGAACCCGGGGATTTGTCCTTCACGGCGGAACGACCGTCAAAAAACGCACGCAAATGGTGGAAGAATTCCAGAGCGAAAAATATATTCCTTACATGGTGCTGAGCGTAAAAGCCGGCGGAACTGGATTAAACCTAACGAACGCTAACCACGTAATTCATTTTGACCGCTGGTGGAATCCGGCAGTGGAAAATCAGGCAACAGACCGAGCATTCAGAATTGGGCAGACAAAAAATGTGATGGTCCACAAATTTGTCTGCAAAGGAACGATTGAAGAAAAAATTGACGAACTGATTGAAAGCAAAAAACAGCTGGCCAAAAACGTAATTGGCGAAACAAGCGGCGAAAGCTGGATTAGCGAAATGTCAAACGACGAACTCTTTAATCTTTTAAAACTGGAGGTCTAAGATGAGCTGGGATTATTACGGTGGATACACTTACACAAGCGTTGCCGATTTAAAAGCAAAAGCAAAAAAAATTATAGAAAAAGCAGAAAAATCCGGCACAAAAATGAATCCGGTCGAAATTGAAGGCAGAGTAATCGCAAAATCCTGGTGGGGCAAAGCCTGGTGCGAAAATCTCGAAAGCTATGCTGACTACTACAGCCGCCTGGAACGCGGACGAAAATACGTGCGGGCAAATTGCGTGGTAGATTTGCAGATTGAAAGTGGCCAAGTTTACGCCCAGGTGATAGGCAGCCGTTCGACACCCTACAAAATCCACATCACAATTGACGAACTTTCCGACGACCAGTACCAAGCCATCTGCAAAAAATGTTCATCAAAAATCCAGAACATCGACTCCCTCATAAAAGGCGATTTTCCCGACGACCTCAAAGAACTTTTTCTCCAGAAAAAAGGTGGCCTCTTCCCAAGCATGGCAAAAATCCACTTTAACTGTTCCTGCCCCGACTGGGCCGACATGTGTAAACACGTTGCCGCCGCCCTTTACGGAATTGGTGCCCGCTTCGACAAAGACCCCCTGCTGTTTTTTAAGTTGCGTGGCGTGGATACCGAAAAACTCATTGGCAAGGCCATCCAAAACAAAATTGAAATGATGCTAGAAAATGCCAACGCCACCAGTGACCGCCTGCTTGCCGATGATGAAGTGTCAGCCTTGTTTGGGCTTTAGAATTTTTATCTGGGCGCCTGCCCATTGCTAATCGCAATGGGCACCGGGCTTTCCGTGACTACGGCTTCCGCCTCCGAAGTCCTCGTGGCACAAATTGTGCCACTGCGGGCTTCCGCTCCGGCTTTTGAAAAAGCCGTCGCGGTCACTCCAATCCCTGGCGCGGAAGACTGTAAGTATTATAATTTGTCACTAATACACTATACGAAAACCAACATCACTCCATGTGTAGATATCTTCGATGAAACCGGACCACACATAGC
>CAVCWN010000286.1:0-2401 GCA_963605975.1 Desulfovibrionaceae bacterium
CTTTTTCACTTATGCGGGGGTAAACAAAATAGGCCTGGTGACCGGCTTTAAGTTCCTTGCGGACGGCTTCGTAGGCGTTGGCTTCGTGACCGGCAACTGTTAAGTGAGTGATAATTTCTTTTCGGCCCTGGGGCATTGTTTTTATGACAGACACGTCTAAATCACCAAAAACTGTGAGGGCAAGGGTTTGCGGTATTGGGGTGGCGCTCATCATTAAGAGGTCAGGGGTGTGGGTAAGGCTGCCGTTGGAGATGCGGCCTTTTTGTATGATGGATTCCCTTTGGCTGACCCCAAAGCGGTGTTGCTCGTCAATAACGGCTAATGTCAATTTTTTGTAAGACACGTTCTGGCTGAAGAGGGCGTGTGTGCCGATTACAATGTTTACAAGACCTTCTTTTAAGGCGTTTAACAGATTGCTGCGGCCCTTGCTTTTTACGTTACCGGTTAAAAATGCAACTTTTACTCCCAGGGCTTCCAAAAGACGGGCAGCGTTTTCTGCGTGCTGCTTTGCTAAAAGTTCTGTTGGGGCTAAATGGCACACTGGCCGCCGTAGTCAATGCTTCTAAGGCAGATAAAAAATGCAACGAGTGTTTTTCCACTGCCGACATCCCCTTGTAAAAGGCGCTGCATGCTGAAGGGGTTGGCCTTTAATTTTTCCGGATTTGTGATCATCGTGTTGGCCTGGGCCTGGCTTTTGTCAATTTCACGGTTCATTTCAAGAATGACAGATTTTTGATCTGATGTTAAAGAGAAAGGCAGTCTTTTTAAAAGTTCCTGCTGACGTGGCGAAAGTGAAAGGCGGAATTTTTCATCCATTTCCTTTTGGTCCGTAAAAGAGGGACTTTTTTCCTGACTGGAAAATTCTAATGCTGGCAGGGAACCTCTGTGGTCCAGGGAACGTAGGGCCAGTTTGTATTCAAAAAAGAAAAGTTCTTCGTAGATGATGGTTTTTCTGGCCAGGTTTATGTCTTGAAGATTTTTCGGATTGTGAATTTTAAAAAGACTTTCGCTTTTTGAAAGAAGATTTCTTTCTTTTACAATCTGAGGGGGCAGGTCATCTTCTATGGATTTGCCGTAAATGCGAAGGGCTTCTTTTACAGCCTTTTGGTAATTTTTTTGACTTAAGCCCTGGCAAAGGGAGTAAATGGGAATCATGCCTGTAGAAAGGTGAAAGTTTTTTTGGATTTCTTCAAGATTTCCATCGTGATAAATGACTTCTGCTTCAAAAGATGTGGACTGAATCTGGCCGTAGCGCTCTTCAAATTTTCCGCACACTTGAATGATGGAAGACACAGGCAGGCTTTTTTCTAGAAATGGGCGGTTGAAGGCTACCAGGCAGGCTTTTGCGCTCCCGTCAGAAATGAAAATTTTTAAGGTTTTCATTTTTCCGTAGCCAAACCATTCGTGTGAAAGTACTTTGCAAATTGTGTAAACTTTTGGATAAAGTTGAAACTGGCAGAGGGGAATTTTTTTACTTCTGTCTTCATATTTTTTTGGATATGCAGAAAGAAGGTCTGCAACAGTAAAAATGTTCAAGCGAGAAAAAAGTTTTGCTTTTGCAGGCCCTAAGCCGCTTAAGGATTCCAGACTGTTTTGTATTTGTGAAAGCTTCATACCCTATTATGTGATTTTTTTCCTAAAATGGCAAAGAAGTCAGGCAAGAAATCACAAAATTAAAAATTATA
This sequence comes from Desulfovibrionaceae bacterium, assembly GCA_963605975.1. Classification (GTDB taxonomy): domain Bacteria; phylum Spirochaetota; class Spirochaetia; order Treponematales; family Treponemataceae; genus Treponema_D. The sequence continues at coordinate 1,686 of CAVCWN010000286.1, forward strand.
AGGAGCAAAATGTAAAAGACAAAAATTATTATTAAAGAAGCAATCAGTCTTGCCTTGTAGCTGTCTTTTTTTACAAAAGCTTTTGTAATTTTCCTGAGCAGGGGATCCAGACTGTAATCAATTGAAGTGATGATAGGCGCTGCTTTGTAGTTTGATTTGTTTACCAAAAGGATTGTCAGTCTGACAAGAAGCAGGATGATAAAGAAAATCAAAATGGAAGAAATAAAGGTCCAGATTATGTTGATTAAAAGGGCCAGAAGGGAAGACAGAGTCATTCTGCCCATGTGGGCCATGCTGCTTAAAAGACTGGATACTGCTGAAAGAACGCAAAGCCCCAGGGCAGCTGAAAAGTCAAAAGTGCCTATGCGGGCCCATTTGAATCGGGAAAAAAAGTTTAAGAAGGGGTCGCATATTTTGGAAAGAAATTTTTCCAGTGGTGAACTGGTATTTTGCGGAATCCATGTGAGAATAATGCGCAAAAGGCAGAGAATGGAATATATTGAAACAAAAAATGCCAGTGTTCTTAAAAGTGTTGTCATGCTTCCTCCTGGGAATTTTTTTTATTAGGAAGGGGGCGGTTACGAAAACGGTTGCGGTTTTGTTTACGAAACAAGTGTTTGTTTCCAAAAGCGGCAACTGTTTACGAAACAAGTGTTTGTTTTCAAAAGCAGCCCAGTTTACGAAACAAGTGTCAGTTTCCAAAAGCAGCACTGTTT
>CAVCWN010000287.1:0-5638 GCA_963605975.1 Desulfovibrionaceae bacterium
CCGTTGTCAGCACCAAGGAGTTCAGCTCCTTCCACAGACAGGAAAATTCTTGACCGGCTGTTTGCAACATCAATTCCATTTTCATCAAGAGTTGAAATATCAACAAAATAAAATCCGTCTTCACAATATTTTTCTTCAAGAGATAAAAGAATTGAAGCAGGGTCTCCAAAAGATTCTTTTGCATCGCGGCAAATTTCTTTTCCACCACAATCATAAGCAATGGCTTCAATTTTTCCCTTGCTGTAAGAAATGCCTTCCCATGTTGCAGAAAGTTCTTCATCTTTCAAAGGATTCATATTTTTTTTGCCCAAAGATTTTCCATTTACAAAAAGTTCAACTTGCGGAGCGTTAGAATAAATGCGGATGTCAATCAACTGGCCTTCATTAAAATCCCAGTAAGGCAAAATGTGAACAAAGGCTTCTTTTTCAAAAGGAACCCAGCCGGCCTTGTAAACATAGAATGTATCTTTTTTAAAACCAGCCGTATCAATTTGTCCAAAGAAAGAATTTTTTGTCGAATATGGAGTCGGTTCACCAATGTAGTCAAAGCCTGTCCACAAATACTGACCTGCGCAATATTCAGCGTCGCGATCTTTTGTTACAACAACTGACGAAGATTTTGCCCCCCAGTTTGTAGAACAGTTGCCAAGACAAGAACACTGGCTGTCCTGGTAAGTGAGCAGTCTGTTAGAAAGAGGGAAGTGGTAAATTCCACGACTTTGTACTGTAGAAGAAGTTTCGCTTCCGTAGATGCACCAATCAGGATGTCTTTTGTGATGATCTTCGTAAAGACGCTCCCCGTAGTTGTAACCCACAAGATCAATTTCCTCTGCACAGTGCTGACCGCCTTCCCATTCCATATAGTTGGAACCGATTGTGACTTTGCCGTTTTTAAGAGGATCATGGATTCTGCAAACACTTCTTAAATCTTTTGTGATTTCATACCCGTTGCCTTCGTGAGTGTCATAAATTTCATTTCCAATAGACCACATTATAAGGCAGGGATGATTTCTGTCACGGCGGACGTAAGCGGCGCAATCTTTTCTGTGCCAGTCAATAAAATAATTTCCGTAGTCATAAGTTGTCTTTGGTTTTTCCCACATGTCAAAACATTCATCAATAACAAGGATGCCCATTTTGTCTGCAAGGTCCATCAACTTTTCGTCTGGCGGATTGTGAGATGTTCTGAGGGAATTAACGCCCATTTCCTTCAGCATAAGAAATTTTCTTTTAAGGGATGGCAGATTGAATGCAGCGCCAAACAAACCAAAATCATGATGTTCACAAACGCCGTGAAGTTTTACATGCTGGCCGTTTACAAAACACCCCTTGTCTTTGTCAAAGACAACAGTTTTAAAACCGACATTTTTTTCTTCTTCATCCACAAGTTCCTGACCCGAAAAAATTTTTGTCTTAAGAATATAGACGTTCGGATTTTCAAGACTCCAGATTTTTACATCTTTTACAGTGTAATGTTTTTTTACCAGAAGGATTTTATTTTTGTTAAAAGAAATCCCCATCTCTGGTGCGTAAGGTTCAGTTTCTTCTGTTTGACAGTCAGTTTCTGTAAGTTCAATTTCATTACCATCGCTGTCAAAAATTGAATTGACTACAGTAAGATTTTTTAAACCGTCAGCCTTATGACTTTCCACTTCTGTCTGAACAAAAAGCTTCCATTCATTTTTATTGCAATCATCAAAAGAATTTTTTTCTGTAGAAAAATAAATTCCGTCATTTACAATTCTTGTATCATTCTTTGTAATAAAAAATACATCGCGGAAAATTCCTGCCCCTGAATACCATCTGGTATTTGGAGATTGATAAACGCAAATCACTTGCAGACTATTTTTTCCCTGGCAAAGAAAATCTGTAATATCAAATTCTACGGTCGAATATCCGTATTTCCATTCGCCCGCTTTTTTTCCGTTAACATAAAGGGCCCAATTCATGTAAACCGCGCCAAAGCGAATGTAAAAACGCTTGCCCGACATTTTCTTTAGATCAAAATCTTTTTTGTAAAAGCCCACACTGTTTTGGTAAAGATTTTTCGCATCACTAATAAGATAGTCGTGCGGCAGATTTACGCTTTTGTAAGGCTCGCTTTCTTTTCCCAAAAAATCATCCGGCACAAAAAGAATGGGTTTTGAATTTTCATCAGTTTTATTTTCGATTAACAGTTTGCTGAATGACCAGCCATCATTAAAAAGTTCCTTCATATTTTTCCTCACTAAAAAGTCTGCGCCAACTGCAGGGCACTTGTATTTTTATTAGATCTAAAAAGATTATTTAAAAAGCTTTCTACATTCCAGGTAGAACCTTTTTTCACTCGCTTCGCCCATAGAAAAACTTTTTCTTGGCAAAGGACCTCGTTTTTGGATTGTATCAAAAAATGAATCTTTTGCAATCGGTGGCAACAAAATAGTTAAAGTCTTGTCTTCTTTTCCTAGACGGAAAACTTCATTGCTTCCATGAATGTAATCAATTTGAATTTTTTCATTTTGATTTCCATTTTGATTTTCACCAGAAATAAAATCATCCAAAAGAGGCTGCAGTCTGGAAACAGCCAGCTCCTTTAAATCACATTCAAGCAGAATATATTTTTGCAAATTATTTTCTCTGTAAACAAAGCCAAAGGATGAAGTTGAAGAATGAACTTTTTCTTCAAGAGACTTTTCGTCTTGACATTCACTCAACTTTCCATCCAGATTTTCCTTTACAAAAGAAATAAGTTTTTTTGCATCCGCATTAAAAAGCACACGGTGGATTGGTTCAAAAGTCAAACCTTCATCATAAATATTTACAATTTCAACAAGGGCATATCTTACAGAAGAATTTTTGTCATCCGTATTTTCTTTTTTATATTGATCCCAGACAGCCTTTGCCGTTGCCAGAGAATGGTTTCCATCTCCAACCGCAAACATAAATGATGAGCCGTCAGCATCTGTATTTCTGGATTTTATTTCTTTTAACGCATCATAAAGATTTTGCATTTCCTCATCAGACTTTACCGCCCAACCAGTGATGTGGCCAGCATTCATCATAAGGTCACCATCGTAAAGAGGAGCATTTTTTTTCGCCAGCTGACCGCACTTTTCTACAAAAGACTTTTTTTCATCATTTACCAAAAGCATAATGTGGGGCAGTTCAAGGGCAGCACCGTTTCTGATTTCCTTTCTGGGAGGAATGCGGTCAACAATCGTTGCTTCAGTTGCGCGTATGAAAGATTTACTAAAAGGTTTCCATTCATAAGAATCCAAATCGATTGCGCAAACTAAACCAGAACGGCATCTTCCATACTGAGTTTTTCTTTCTATATAGATAAATTCTTTTTCGCCCTTGTCAAAAATATTTTCGGATAGATAATTTTTCATTGTTGATTTGATTTTTTCAATCCGGTCTTTTCTGTCAGCAGAATTAAGATAAACTTCCGGCAAAATTAAATTCAATGTTGAAGGCGAAGTGGAAACTATTTCTTCAACTTTTTTCCAGTAAGATAAATCCTGCGTATACTGATCGCAGGCAATTACTGACCATGTGGAAAGATCTTTTTTTGCAGGCAAAAGAATTTCCGGGATTTGAATTCCGAATTCAGAAAAATCATTCATATAAACATCCATAAAATCCGCAACAGCGGCAGCGCAGAAAGTTTTGGGCTGCAGTTTAAAAACAACGTTTGGACACTGCAGGGACAAAAATTACAGAAAAATAATTTTCATCTCACCTTCCTTTGAAAAAAAATTATATCGGTAACTTTTTTTTTATGCTATAGTATTGAACATGAGTTCTTTGGAAATTCAGCAGCGTCAAGTTCAAAAACAAGCGCAAGTCTTAAGTCAAAAAACAATTCAGTCTCTGGAAATTCTTTCTCTTTCTTCAGATGATTTACTTGAAAAAATTTACAAAAGCGCCCAGGAAAATCCAGCACTGGAAATTAAAGAAAATCAAAACAGGGCAAAAAGCAAATCTTTTGACGGCACAAGGATTTCTTCCACAAACGCCCAGGGGCAAATGGCCTCGGACAATTTCCAAAAAGCCCTTGAAGCCAAAGAAGCCAAAGGCGAATCTTTAAAAGAACATTTGCTTTCTCAAATCAACATGATGAACTTAAGCCAAGACCGCCACGCCCTTTGTGAAAAATTAATTCACAACTTAGACGAAAAAGGTTTTCACATACTTTCGCCCCTTTCAATTTTAAAAAGTCTGGAAGGAAAAAAATCTTTTGCCTTTTTTGAAGAATGTCTTTCAATAGTTCAGTCACTTGACCCACCAGGCCTTTGCGTAAAAAATGTAGAAGAAAGTCTTTTAGTCCAGGCGAAAGAAAAAAATGCTTCACCTTTAACTCTTTTTATTTTGGACGGCCATCTTGATTTTATAAATCCTCCGCAGGCAGAAAAAGCTTTAAAAAAAATCACATCTTTTTTAGAAAAACAAAAAGAACTTTTTGGAAACAATTTGTCAAACCTCAAAGAAATTCAAAATACAAAAATCGATGAAAGCGAAATTCAAAAATCAATTGATTTTATAAAAAAACTAGATCCCTTCCCAGCCAGAAATTTTTCCAGCGAAGACACCATTTACATTACCCCGGACATTCATGTTGAAATCATGGAAGAAAAAAATGTAAATGAAAATTTTCAAAATGGAATTGTCAGCGGGAAGGAAAAAAATTTTCTTCTTACTCTTTCAAATGATTTTTTGCCGGAACTTTCACTCAACAAAGATTTTGAAACATTATTAAAAAACAAAAAAGACAGCCTTGAATCAAAAACAAAAAAAGACTTGTCTGCCTCTTTAAAAAAAGCAAAAGATTTTATTGAAGCCGTCACCTTCAGACAAAACACACTTTTAACCGCATGCTGCATCATCACAAAAAAACAGGAAGATTTTTTTCTTTACGGCCCGGGCCACTTAAAAACATTCACCCAAAGGGAACTGTCAAAAATTTTACACGTACACGAAAGCACCGTTTCCCGCCTGGCCAACATGAAATACCTTCAGTGCCACTGGGGGCTTTTCGAATTAAAATATTTTTTCACAAACGCCGTAAACAAAAATCAATCAGCAAAAGGCCCCAGCCACGACCAGGTTCTTTTCACAATCAAAGAAATTTTAACCGCCCCTTCCCCAGACAAAAAAAAATTAAGCGACCAGCAGCTTGCAAACCTTTTAGAAAAAAAAGGAATCAAAATCGCCCGCCGCACCGTGGCCAAGTACCGCGCAGAATTAAACATCAGCTCTTCTTACCAAAGGTGATTTTTGGCATTACCGGGGCTGCTTTTCGAATGCAGTGCCCCTTTCCAAAAACGGCATCTGTTTACGAAACAAGTGCCGTTTTACGAATGCAGTTTCATCTTCTTTTTACGGGCAAAACTGGACCTTACAGAAAAGCCTTCCGCAGCCCGCTAACGCTCGGTCTCCGCTTTTTCGCATGAACTTCGAAAATTTCTTTTTTACAAAATGGAGCAATATAAAAAAAAGATTTTTCCTTAAAAAGAAGAATCGCTCCGCCTTTTTTGCTGCGCAAAAAACTGCTACAGGCTTTTTGCATGCTTCTTTACAAAACAAACACATCTTCACAAAACAGCTGACTGTTTTATGAATGCGGTGACTCTTTACAAAAGCGGCACCTGTTTACCAA
>CAVCWN010000288.1:0-13769 GCA_963605975.1 Desulfovibrionaceae bacterium
TTTCAAGTGGTGACCAGAAATGGAGGAAGGGCCTTATGACTTTTGAAATGATGTTAGAAGAAAAAAAGGACGAATCTTTTGCCCAAGGACTTGAACAAGGTATTGAACAAGGGGCTTACAATAACAAATTAGAAACTGCTGAAAAATTGCTTGCTATAAATTTATCTGTAGAGCAAATTGCACAAGTAACGGGCTTACCTTTAGCGACAATTGAGACTTAAAAAAACGAATACTAACTTTACGTCCCCAAAAGCGCAAAGAACTTTTACGAATAAAATGTCAAACATCATATAAGAAAATTTAAGGCAAGTCTAAAAAGCATTGAAAAAAGTTTTTTAGACTTGTCCATTGGTAAAAGAAACACTTAATTTGGTAAAGAATGGAGGACTAAAACAAAACAGTAGTTGTGCTTTAGTCCAAATGGAAATGATGATGTATCAGTTCCAGGACAAAAAACATAGTTGGCACTGTAGGCATAGTCAACCTGCGAACTGCTATGAAAATCTTCGTTAAAGTTAAATCCATAGACTTTTGTCAAACTTGTTTGAATTAGATCTTTGTTTTGGCTGATTTTATACAATTCCGCAATAGCAAGCATATACCAGCCATTTGCCCAGACTCCTGTGTAACCTTGGATTTTTCCGTAATTTAATGCAAAGTTAAATGCTGGGTAGTTTTTTGCAATTTCTTCAGGACTATCTGTTCCTTCTGTATCTATACTTTTTATATAATCCCAATTGTCACTACCATCTTCATCACCTGTAAATGTAAGGTCACCAGTGGAATAACCACTAATATTCGCTTGTATACCTGTAAACAAAGTATTAATGCCAGTTGTTCCGCTCGCCCATTGCAATGGAGAACTTGACACCTGCAAGCCTAAAATCATTGGGCTGCCGTCAGCCTTCAAGTAAGCTACAACTCCAACAGGTTTATTTTTTTCGTCAATTGTATAATTTTCAACATCCAAAACATCAACTTTGCTTTTATCTGTTAAAATAATGTCCCCTACTCTGTAAAGCTCAAGGAACACTGGCTTCGTTACCCCACCAGATTCATTTCCGCTTTGGTCAAAAGTTTTGATTGTAAAGGTGTAAGTGCTTCCAGTAGTAAGGCCGCTTACGGTGAAAGTGGTTACGCTAGTTCCTAAAATTTTTTCTTCTGTTAAATTTCCGGCTGCTGGGGTCATTGACAATTTTGTTCCTGCAAAATCTTTATCATCAGGGTTTGTCCATGTAAGGACTGCCTGGCTGTCTTTTGCTTCTAAAGTAAAACCGCTTACTTCAGCAGGGGCTTGTCTGTCTTTTGTTTCCCTGTCACAGGAAAGGGCAAAAAGAGTAAGGCTGACTTCAAACATCAGAAAAAGAATTTTTCCAATTTTTTTCATATTTTCCTCCATAAAAAAATTCATTTTAAATTATACCCACCCCAGGTATACTGCAAGTAATTTAAAAATCATCTCTAAAAATATTTTTTTTAAAAACTTATTTATTTTGGACTTGAATAGAACAGATAGAATTTTAAACTAGCACTAGTCGGATTGGAGCAGCATGCCGAAGGCATGTGCCGTAACGAAGTGGAGGCATGGAGGCGAAAGCCGGAACTGCGGAAAGCCGTTAGGAAAAAAGTTTTCTCCAAAAGAAGAAAAAAAATCAGCTTTCTTCGATTAATTTTTTTAAATAATTTAAAACTCTTTTTTTGTCTGCGCACCAGGCGGGCTGGATTAAAAGGGACTTGGGGCCGTCGCCGGTGATTCGGTGGACTACGGTTTGACTTTTTAAAAAGGACAGGCACTTGACTAAGAGGCGACCGTATTCTTCCAGGGTGAAAACTTTGAAGGGATTTTTTTTGAAGTCGCGGGCCATTTTTGTGCCTTCCAAAATTTGCAGGAGTTGAATTTTTATGCCGTCAAGTGTGGGCTGTAAGTCGGAAAGATATTTTACTGTTTCAAGCATTTCACTTTCGCTTTCGCCTGGCAGGCCCAGAATGATGTGAACGATTACTTCAAAATTATTTTCTTTTAATTTTTTGTAGGCTGCTTCAAAAACATTTAAATCGTAGGCGCGGTTAAATGAGTCTGCACTTTTTTTGTGGATGGTTTGAAGGCCCAGTTCTATGGTGACGGGTTTTATTAAAGACAGTTTCTTTAACATTTCCATGACATCCGCTCCCAGGCAGTCAGGGCGGGTTGCGATGGAAAGGGCGCATATTTCTTTTTGCATTGCGGCTTTTGTAAAAATTTCTTCCAGTTTTTTTACAGGGCCGTATGTGCTGGTAAAGGACTGGAAGTAGGCTATGTAAAGTCTTTCTTGATTTTGAATTTTTTTTGGAAACTTTGAGTCTACTCTTTTTTTTGCATTTTCAATTTGTTTTAAAATATCAAAATCTTTTTCGGCAAAATCTCCTGACCCGGATGCTGAACAAAATGAACAGCCGCCAAAAGATTTGCTTCCGTCACGGTTGGGGCATGTGACAGATGAAGAAAGGCTTAAGCGGTAAACTTTTGTGCCAAACTTTTTTTTGTAATATTCGCTTGAAGAAATAATTTTCACTTTTTCTTTTCACTTTTTTGGGGATTTATTTTTGAGACCTTTTTATTTTTGCGGTCTTTTGATTTTAAGCTCCCTTTAAGAGTTGCTCACTGGCGGAGTTGAAGATTTTGTCCTTGTGTCAAAGTAGCCGCCTTCTTCAAGGTAGCGCCTTCTTGTGATTATAAGGTTGATTAATTCCTGGTACATGTTAAAGTCAACTTCGATGGCCATGGGCAAAATAAAATATTCTGTTTCATCGCAGTAGCGCTCAATGAATTTTGGATCGGTTACGTATCCCAAAGAAATCATATTTGAAATGCGGTCAGCACATTTTAAAATTTTTGCCTTCTGGCTGCCGGAATCCAAAATGCGGTGAAGGAAAGTTTTTTTGTCTTCGTCTTCGCGCCTTGTTACTTCAAGAACAAGTTTTAAAACTTCCTGGCCGTCTTCATCTGCATTCACAATCAAATTTGTGTCAAAACCTGGAATATCTTCCACTGTATCATGGCAAACTCCGGCCTTTAGCAAAACAGCATCTATGTAACCGTAGTCAATCAAAATGGCCAGGGTGTCCATCTGGTGGCGGAACATATTTCCCCCGGCATGGCGGGCCTTTCCAATCAGTCCTGCCGCCAGCTGCATGTAAGGAGCCAGGCGCATTTCTGATAACTTTTGCATGGCCTTGTTGTCCATAACACTGGGCTTATCTGTTCTCATTTCGTAATGCTGTTTTGATGCCATTGTATTCTCCTAAAAAGGCCCCTCTCTACTTTGCATTTTTACTTTTGCAAGCTTTTAATGTAGCCTTCCAGTTTTTCTACCATGGAAAGACTTTCTTTAAGCATTTCCTTTTCTTTTTCTACAAGTTCTGCAGGAGCGTGCTGGGCAAAAGAGCCATTCAATTTATTTTGACTTCTTTGAGCATAAGACTTTTGTGTTTCCAAAGTTTTATTAAAGCGTTCAAGAAGTTTTTCCTTATTGATATTTTCATCAACAAGAAGGAAGGCTTCAAATCCACTGCCTGCTGTTCCAATTGCGCTTTCAGGTTCGGCTTCTACAAAATCAATATTTTTGATTCCGGCCAACAAAGAAATCATGTCAGTTTTTTCTTTACAAACTTCTGCCGGGCTGCCCTTTGTAATTAAAAGTGCAATGTTGATTTTTTCTGCAGCTTCAATTCCACATTCAACGCGCAGGGCTCTTAACTTGCCGATCAAATCTTTTAAAACATCAAAGCGTTTTGAAACTTCAGCATTTTCCCTTTCACTAACTTCTTCCGGATAAGGAGCATTTACCAAAAGGCCCTGGTATGTCGAAGAAGAAATAATTTTGTTTTCAGGACATGCTTTTCTGTTTTTAATAATTTCTTCCAGTGGGAGTTTTGAATAAATTTCTTCTGTGACGAACGGAAGGTATGGGTGCAAAAGCCTTAAGCTTTCTTCAAGCACGTTAAGCAAAACAGAGGCTGCGCGATCTTTTTCATTTTCATCTCCGTGCCAGAAGCTCAACTTGGTAGCTTCAAGGTACCAGTCGCAATAATCGTTCCAGAAAAATTCGTAAAGGGCAGAAGCGCCGTCATTATAACGGTAACCTTCGAATGCAGAAGAAGCATCTTTTACTGCCTTGTTGAGTCTTGTGTAAATCCAGCGGTCAATTTCCGTAAGGTCACTGTCTTTTACAGAAATTAAATTTCTGCCTTCAAGGTTGCCCAGAATGTAGCGGCTGGCATTCCATACTTTGTTGCAAAACCGGCTGCCCATTTTAAATGAATCTTTGTCAACCAGAACATCCTGGCCCTGGGCGCACATGTAGGAAAGTGTAAACTTGAATGCATCAGCTCCATACAAATCAATTATTTCAAGAGGATCTATGCCGTTGCCCAAAGACTTTGACATTTTGCGGCCCTGCTTGTCACGAACCAGACCGTGAATGTAAATATCATGGAAAGGAGATTTGCCTGTAAATTCGAGGCCTGCCATAATCATGCGGCTGACCCAGAAAAATATAATGTCATAAGCTGTAACCAAAGCTGTGGTAGGATAAAATTTTTGTAAATCGCTTGTGTTTTCAGGCCAGCCCAAAGTAGAAAAAGGCCACAGCCATGAAGAAAACCATGTATCAAGGACATCTGGATCCTGCTGCAGTTGATTTGATTTACATTTAGGACAGCATGAAGGATCTTCGCGGCTTACAATCATTTGTCCGCAAGACTGACAGTACCAGACAGGAATGCGGTGGCCCCACCAGAGCTGGCGGCTTATGCACCAGTCACGAATGTTTTCCATCCAGCGGCAGAATGTGTTTTCCCACTTTCTTGGATAAAAAACAAATTCTTCATTTTTCCATGCAGCCAGGGCTTTATCTGCCAGAGGCTTCATTTTTACAAACCACTGGTCGCTTAAGTAAGGTTCTACAACTGTGTTGCAGCGGTAGCAGTGTCCAACCGAGTGAACAATTTTTTCTTCTTCCTTAAAAAGTCCCAAAGCCTTTAAATCTTCAATGATGAGTTCACGGGCCTTGGCACAAGTCATGCCGCGATACTTTTCTGGGCAGTTTTCGTTTAATGTTCCATCCGGATTTAAAATATTGATTACTTCAAGATTATTTCTTTGACCAACCTGCCAGTCGTTTGGATCATGGGCAGGTGTGATTTTTACCATACCAGTTCCAAACTCTTTATCAACATAAGCATCAGCAATGATTGGAATTTCGCGGTCAGTTAAAGGCAGCTTTAATTTTTTTCCAACAATGTCTTTGTAGCGTTCATCTGTAGGGTTTACAGCAACTGCAGTATCACCCAAAAGTGTTTCCGGACGAGTTGTGGCAATTTCAATTTTTGTAGAACCATCACTTGCAGGGCCGTCAGCGTATTCATAATAAATGTGATACATCGCACCCTTTGTATCTGTATGATCTACTTCATCATCAGCCAAAGCTGTTCCGCAGCGAGGGCACCAGTTTACAAGATAGTGGCCCTTGTAAATCAAACCTCTTTCGTAAAGAGTAACAAAAACATCCCTTACTGCCTTGGACAGACCTTCGTCCATTGTAAAACGTTCCCTATCCCAGTCAGTTGAGTTACCCAGTTTCTTTTGCTGCTTAACGATTGTTGAGTGGTGGTCTTCTTTTACAGCCCATGTTCTTTCAAGAAACTTTTCGCGACCTAAATCGTTTCGACTGAGTCCTTCTTTTTTCAACTGACGTTCAACAACATTTTGTGTAGCAATGCCGGCGTGGTCTGTTCCAGTAACCCAGAGAGTATCATCCCCCTTCATTCTGTGGTAGCGGACAACAATATCCTGCAAAACATTATTTAAACCATGTCCAACGTGCAAAACGCCTGTAACATTCGGCGGCGGAATAACCATTGTATATTTTGAGACGGCTTTATTTTTTGACTTTTCCAGATAGTTCTGGTGCAAAGGAGATTTTTCATCTGACGAAGGTTTAAAACAATTTTTTTCAACCCACTCCTTGTAAATTCTGTCTTCAAATTCTTTTGGATTATAAGCTTTTTCCATTTCAATAGCTTTCATAAAAATGCCTCTTAAAAAATATCTAAACAATGATTATATAAATTTTTTTTCCTACATTCTAGTAGTTTTTTTTAGAAGGAATTTTGAAAAGTCCATGCCATAAAAAAATTCTTTTGTCAAAGGGTATCTCTAAAAATTGCAATTTTTAGAGACTCCCTAAAGTAAAATTTCAATGGCACTTTCATTCCTCTTAAAAATCACGGGAACCTCTAAAAATCATGTCAGTTCAAAAGCGCCAGTGTAAAGTTTATAGTAGCGGCCTTGAACTTTCATCAATTCTTCGTGGTTGCCCCTTTCAATTATGTTGCCCTTTTCCAAAACAACAATTTCATCTGCATTCCTTACAGTTGAAAGACGGTGGGCAATTACAAAAACAGTGCGGCCTTCCATCAAACGGTCCATTCCTTTTTCAATCAGTTTTTCCGTTCTTGTATCGATGGAAGATGTGGCTTCATCTAAAATCAAAACAGGCGGATCAGCAACCGCAGCGCGTGCAATAGCCAAAAGCTGTCTTTGTCCCTGAGATAAGTTTCCGCCGTCACCTGTAATCACGGTGTCATAGCCCTTTTCCAAATGACGGATAAAAGAATCAGCATTCGCTAATTTTGCAGCGGCTAAAATCTGGGCATCAGAAGCGGTTAAATTTCCATACTTGATGTTGTCACGGATTGTGCCTGTGAAAAGATGAGTGTCTTGCAAAACCATACCCAGCGATTTTCTTAAATCACTTTTACAAATATCTTTTAAAGGCAGGCCGTCAAAAGTTATTTCCCCCTTGCCTTCTTCAAGATCATAAAAGCGTGTCAAAAGATTTGTGATTGTAGTTTTGCCTGAACCTGTTGAACCTACCAGGGCAATTTTTTCACCAGGACTGGCATGCAAAGAAATGCCATGTAAAATTTCTTTTTCCGGAAGGTAACTGAAAAAAACATTTTTAAAAGTTACATCGCCCCGCAGCTTAAGCAGCTTGGCCTGCCTGTCACTGGAACGTGATTCTGCCACAAGAGGATTTTTCTGGATGTCAGGATTTATTTCTTCAGGCACCTTCCATGCCCACTCACCCGTATTTGCAAAAGTTTCCACTAAATGAATTTTTCCATCCACGCTGGAAGCTGCTGCAGTTTCAATTGCTGTAACCAAATTGATTTTTCCTTCGTTCACTTCAGGCTTTTCATCGATTACAGAAAAAATTCTTTCGGCTCCAGCCAGGGCATTTAAAATAGAATTTATCTGCTGGCTCATCTGGGTAACAGGACGGCTGAAACTTCTGGTGTACTGCAAAAATGCCGCAATGGTACCCAAAGTCATGCCGCTTTTTATGACAAGCACTGCTCCCGCAATGGCAACAAGGGCGTATTGCAAATGACCCATGTTGTTCATAATAGGCATAAGGGTGTTTGCATAAGAGTTTGCGCTGCTGCCCGCTTTAAACAAGTCATCATTTAAAAGATCAAATTCCTTTTTGCAGATTTTTTCGTGATTAAAAACTTTTACAACTTTCTGGCCTTCCATCATCTCTTCAATGTAGCCGTTGACCTTAGCAATATTTTTTTGGTTTGCACGAAAGGCCACAGCAGATTTTTTTCCAACCAGAGAAGCTATCAAAAGCATTAAACAAATGCAGACAATAACAATAGCTGTTAAAAGAGGGCTTAAAAAAATCATCATTATAAAAACAGAAACTACAGTTATAATGGAAGAAAGCAGCTGGGGTAAAGTCTGACTCATCATGTCGCGCAAAGTGTCAATGTCGTTTGTAAAAAGAGACATCAGTTCGCCGTGGGTGTGGTTGTCAAAATATCGCAAGGGCAAAGATTCAAGGTGGCAGAAAAGATCTTTTCGGATTTTAAAAAGAGTTTTTGTAGAAACAAAAAGCATAAGACGGGAATTAATCCACGTACAAAAAGCGCCTGCCAAAAAAACTGCCATGATCTTTAAAAGAAAAATCAAAAAGGGAATAAAATCTTTTAAAACAAGTTTTACTTTTTCTTCTGTAACTTTTTCAAGCAAAGGCAAAATGTAATTGTCTATTGCAGGCTTTAACATGGAATCCCCAAGCACCTGGGCCCCAGCACTCACAAAAACCGCAATCATTACAAAAATCAAAGCGGGCCAAAATTTTACAAGATATTTTAAAAGGCGGCCTATCGTTTTTCCCGCGTTTTTTGGCTTACCCTTCACCTTCATTCTTTCAGCACTTCTACTTCCAGGTCCTCTCATTTCTACAAACTCCTAATTTTCTGACTGCTGAGATTCATAAACTTCGCGATAAATTTCATTATTCTTAAGAAGTTCTTCGTGGCTGCCAAAGCCGTTGATTTTTCCATTGTCCATAACAAAAATGACATCTGCTTCTTGCACAGAAGCAATGCGCTGGGCAATAATAATTTTTGTGGATTCAGGCAGAGATGATTTTAAAGCGTGGCGGATTTTTGCATCCGTTGCGGTGTCAAGGGCAGAAGTAGAATCATCAAGAATTAAAATTTTAGGATTTTTTAAAAGGGCCCTTGCAATACAAAGGCGCTGCTTTTGACCGCCGGAAAGATTTGTTCCCCCCTGTTCAATGTGGCTGTCATAACCATCTGGCAAAGAACTTATAAAATCGTCACAGGAAGCAGCCTTGCAGACTTCAACCATTTCTTCGTCACTTGCATTTTCATTTCCCCAGCGCAAATTATCCTTTACACTGCCGCTAAACAAAACATTCTTTTGCAAGACCATTGCAACACTGTCACGCAAAGTATGAAGATTATATTTTTTTACATCCAGACCGCCCACTTTAACAGTCCCGTCAAGGCAATCATAAAGTCGTGGAATCAAAGAAACCAAAGTTGATTTAGACGAACCTGTTCCACCAATAATTCCAACAACGGCTCCTGAATCAATATGCAGATTTATATTTTCCAGAACAAGATTATTCTGATCTTTAAGGTAAGAAAAAGAAACATTTTCAAAATCGATGGAGGCGTCTTTAACTTCCGTCAGGCCGCCCTGGGGGCAGTCGTCACTGGCAGGTGGATTTTTGATTTCAGCTTCTTCATCAAGCACTTCTACAATGCGGGAAATAGAAGCCCTGGACAAAACCAGCATTATAAAAACCATAGACAGCATCATGAGGCTCATCAAAACCTGACCAATGTAAGAAAGAAAACTGATCAATTCACCAGACTTCATTCCCCCAAAAGTAACCATTCTTCCGCCAAACCACAAAGCCGCAATAATTGCCATGTAAATTACAATCTGCATGACAGGCATAATAAAAATTACAAGTTTTTCAGCCCTCACCTGCATGCGGCGCAGGGTATCCGCAGAAGATTCAAACTTTTCCTTTTCAAAATCTTCCCTTACAAAACTTTTTACCACCCTGACGGCAATTAAATTTTCCTGAACAGTATTATTCAATTTATCATACTGACCCAGCATTTTTTGAAAGCGCGGATAAGCACGGCTGGAAAGCAAAGACAAAACTAAAACCAAAAAAGGAATGGCAATTAAAAAAATCAAGGAAAGCCTTCTATTGATTACAAGAGAAAGAGCCAGTCCGCTCAAAAGCATAAAAGGAGCACGGATGCACATGCGGATAATCATTTGATAGGTATTTTGCACATTGGTAACATCAGTAGTCAGTCGGGTCACCAGAGAAGAAGTAGAAAAGCGGTCAACATTTCCAAAAGAAAAAGACTGAACTTTAGCAAAAAGATTTCGCCTTAAATTTCTGGAAAAGCCCTGCGAAGCCAAAGCAGAAAATCTGCCGCCGCAAAAACCGCAGGCCAAAGAAACCAGGGCCATCAAAATCATAATCAAGCCGGAAATAACCACATACCTTAAATTTTTCTCGTAAATTCCCAGGTCAATAATACGAGCCATCATCAGAGGAATGAGCGTTTCCATCACAACTTCCCCAATCATGGTCACCGGACTCAAAACAGAAAAAACTTTAAAGCGCCTTTCAAGCCCCTTTATCATCTTAGAAATATTTGACATATCATATAGATATACTAAGAAAATCCACTTTCTTCAATAAGGAAGATTTCCACAAAAAAAGCCCAAGCCCCCTTCAAAAAAATTGAAAAAGTCTTGAGCTATTTTTTTTTCAGCTGACTGCCTACCAGTTTTTTACCATTTGGACTGCTTCGTAGTCTATGCGGATTTCTGGCATTTTTGGGATGACAGTGAATGTTTTTTGCATCCAGTCACCGTCCTTACTTTCGTCCCCGTCAGCAGGATGATTTAAGCCGTCTTTTGGCGGAGCAAAAATTGTAAGTGGCAAGTCAAAGGCTTCTTTTACAGGATTGTCGAAAAAGTATGACATCATGTCCAGGCATTTTACTCCTGGCTTTTTGTAGAAAGTGTAAGAGCCTAATTGAATGACAAGGTTCAAGTCAATTAAGTCTTTGTCAAAATAAAGTTCCGCAAAGTGTGGAGCCTTTTCTATGTGCAGCACAGTCTGTAAACCCTGGGCATCTTCTGAAGAAGACCAGTACAATGTGACTGGGAAAGATGCTTCTTCCATTACTTCTATTTTTGGACTGAAAAATTCTTTGTGGAGCATTTTGCGGTATGTAGAAAGAAGTGGCTGTTCAATTCCTACAGAAGAATTGTTTGGATCTGTGATTTCAAGTCCCAGGCGGCCGTCATCGCGGAACTGGTACATTGTAAAGGCAGAAAGCCATTTTTCGTCATCATCTAAAAGACGCTGCATAAAATGTTCCATAATTTCTGCCTGACCGTAAGGGCCTGTAACGTCTCCGTCAGCATTCAATTCTGAAAGGACAAAGGGTTTTTCCTGACCAGTAATTTCCTTTAAGCGCTTAAGGGTTGCCTTTGATTTTTCATAAACTTGGTCGCAGTCATAGCAGGCAAAAGAAGATCCGCCTTTTTTGGCAACATCAACCGGCCAGCCCCAGTGCAAGGCCAGATACTGGTCCCCGGACCAGATGTCACATTCCTTAAAGGCTTCAAGGAAGGTGTCTTCCATTTCTATTTTTCCACTTGCCTTGTCATACATGCCGGCGCAAAGAATGAGTTTTACGTTCGGGGCATACTGGTGAAAAACCTTACAGCACTTTACAAAAAAGGCTGCAACTTTTTCATAAGAGGCACGGCGGCTGAAACAAAACCACGAACCTGTACATTCATGATTTATTCTGAGCAAGAGCCTGCCGTAAGGGCGCAAGTCTTTTGCAATTGCAATTAAATGATCTTCATCAAGTTCCGGGTCAATGGTGAGTGTTAAAACTACATCCTGGCCACGACAGCGGATTTCTTTCATAAACTTAAATGGTTCCCCGTCACGATTTCCGTTTAAACCGCCTTCATAGGGAAAGTAATCTTCGTAAGGATAATTCCAGGCACCGCTTGGCACGTCCTGAGGAAAGGCCACGCTTGCCCTTAAAGGCCAGCCCTTGTCATTAGGATAGTATGTGTACATAAGAGAAATGCCTCTATGGGTCTTTTTTAATTTCTGAAGGATATAATCCTGATTTACATAAAGGCCTCTTTCGCTTCCGTCGCCTAAATCTAAGGCACATGGAGCAGCTTTTAACAAAACTTTATTTACCAACATAAGTTCCTCACTGAATGGGGATTATATAAAAGAAAAGAAAGGGCTTCAATTTAGAAATTTCTTTTTTTTACCTACATTTCTTTTGATTTTTTGCACTAGTCGGATTGGAGGGCCACCGAAGGTGATATTTTTTACGAAGTAAAAAATATTGGAGCAAAGCGGAAGCCCAAAAAGCCGTCTTTAAATGCACTTTCTCCATAAAAAGAAAAAAATTCCTACTTTATTATTAAAGTCAAAAGGGATATAATCGGGGAGATTTTTGATTTGCACAGGAGTTTTTTATGTCTTATCCTTTTAGAAATATTGAAACTAAGTGGCAGAAGTATTGGGACGAAAACAAAACTTTTAAAGCTTATGAAGATGAAAGTGTTCCAAAAGAAAAAAGATGCTATGTTCTGGACATGTTCCCTTACCCTAGTGGCGCGGGTCTGCATGTTGGTCACCCGGAAGGTTATACGGCAACGGACATTTACTGCCGCTACCTCCGCATGAATGGTTATAATGTTCTTCATCCTATGGGATATGACGCTTTTGGTTTGCCTGCTGAAAATTACGCTATTAAAACTGGCACTCATCCGGCAACAACTACTTTCCAGAATATTGAACACTTTACCCAGCAGATAAAGGCTTTGGGTTTCAGCTATGACTGGGACAGGGAAATCCGCACTTGTACTCCGGATTATTATAAATGGACCCAGTGGATTTTTTTACAGCTTTACAAAAAGGGCCTGGCTTACGAAGCAGAAACTCCTATCAACTGGTGCCCAAGTTGTTTGACGGGTCTTGCAAACGAAGAAGTTAAAGAAGGCCACTGCGACCGCTGCGGTGCCCAGGTTACCCACAAGGTTATCCGCCAGTGGATTTTAAAAATTACCGCTTATGCTGACCGCCTGCTTGAAGATTTGGACGGCCTGGACTGGAGCGAAAGCGTAAAGCTGATGCAAAAAAACTGGATTGGAAAGTCTTTGGGTGCAGAAGTTGATTTTTTGGTTGCGGATAAAGACGGAAAGGCAACAGACAAAAAAATTACTGTTTACACAACAAGGTGCGATACTCTCTTTGGCGCAACATACATGGTTTTGTCTCCGGAACATCCTCTTGTAGAAGCAATTACCAGTGACCAGCAAAAAGAAGCTGTTGCTTCTTACCGCGAAATGGCTGCAAAAAAGTCAGACCTTGAAAGAACAGATCTGGCAAAGGACAAGACTGGTGTTTTTTCCGGCAGCTATGCAATTAATCCTGTAAACGGAAAACTTATTCCTATTTGGATTGCAGATTATGTTTTGATTTCTTATGGTACTGGTGCCATTATGGCTGTTCCTGCCCACGACACACGCGACTGGGAATTTGCTAAAAAATTCGATCTGCCGATAATTGAAGTCTTAAAGTCAGAAGTGGATGTTCAAAAAGAAGCATGGACTCAGGATGGCATTCACGTTAATTCTGAATTTCTTGATGGTCTTAACAAAAAAGATGCTATTGAAAAAATGCTTTCTTTCCTTGAAGAAAAGGGCATTGGTAAAAAGGCTGTAAATTACAAACTGAGAGACTGGGTCTTTAGCCGCCAGCGCTACTGGGGCGAACCTATTCCTTTGGTTCACTGTCCAAAGTGCGGCATTGTTCCAATTCCGGAAGACCAGCTGCCTCTTGAACTGCCGAATGTAAAAACTTACCAGCCGACTGGTACGGGGGAATCTCCTCTTGCGGGCATTGAAGACTGGGTTAACTGCAAGTGCCCTAAGTGTAATGGGGACGCTAAAAGGGAAACAAATACAATGCCTCAGTGGGCAGGTTCATGCTGGTACTATTTGCGCTACTTGGATCCTCACAATGACAAGGAATTTTGTTCTAAAGAAAAGGAAGAATACTGGATGCCGGTAAATCTTTATGTAGGTGGAGCTGAACACGCTGTTTTACACTTGCTTTATTCAAGATTCTGGCACAAGGTTCTTTATGACTGCGGCGTTGTTCACACAAAGGAACCTTTCCAGCGCCTTATCAACCAGGGAATGATTACAAGTTTTGCCTTCCAGAGAAAAAACAAGTCTCTTGTTGCAGTTGATGCTGTTGAAGAAAAAGACGGAAAGTTTTTTGCAAAGGATGATGGCGAAGAACTGGAGCGCGTTATTGCAAAGA
>CAVCWN010000289.1:0-2061 GCA_963605975.1 Desulfovibrionaceae bacterium
AAGGCGGTATGCTTTAAAAAAAAATAAAAAAAAATTCATAGGCAGAGGGGGGGGATTCATGGTAAAATGTTGGAGCGAAAATTAAGGAGCATTTATGGAATTGTTGAATCTGGAAAAGGAACTTTCTTCGAACGAGTATCCTGGACGGGGAATAATTGTTGGAAAATCTGACGATGGAAAATTTGCTGTGACGGCTTACTGGATTATGGGCAGAAGCGAAAACAGCCGCAACAGAATTTTTTTGGAAGACGGGGACGGAATTAAAACCCAGGCTTTTGATCCGGCAAAACTTACTGACCCAAGTTTAATTATTTATTCACCTGTCAGAACTTTTAAAAATTACACAATCGTAACTAACGGTGACCAGACAGATACAATTTACGATGGACTTTCAAAAGGTCTTTCTTTTGCAGAAGCATTGGACAGCCGCCGCCGAGAACCTGATGGACCAAATTTTACACCGCGCATTTCTGCTCTTTTAAAAATCGAAAATTCTTCTTTTTCTTACACCATGTCAATTTTAAAAAGTGACAACGGCCAAGAAGACGCCGACGCAAAATATGTTTTTTCTTATGACAACCCAAAAGCAGGCCTGGGCCGCTACATTCACACCTACATGCAAAACGCAAATCCCCTGCCGAGTTTTGAAGGCGAACCTGCCCTTGTAGACTTGACCGGTGGCATTGATGACATAACGCAAAAAATCTGGACCAGCTTGAACGAATCAAACAAGGTGTCTCTTTTCGTCCGCTTTATTGATTTGCAAAATGGCCAGGCCCAAAGCCGCATCGTAAACAAAAATAAATAATTTTTTGACAGAAAAAATCTTGAAGAAAGAAGGGGCGTTTTTTTTTTGCAGCCTCTTCTTTTTTTTTGGAGAAAACTTTTTTCCTAACCGTGCTTCCATGGCTCAGGCACAGCCTTCGGTGCTTCGCACTCTGCCTCTGGCAGCCCATTCCAGCGCGGACTAAGCCGCATTTTCTTTTCTAACATAGTGGTTTAAAGAAGTGATGTGGAAAAGTCGGCTTTCGTAAATAAGTGCTTCTATTTAAAACACACCTAGCCGGTCGTATGATGAGCGACGGCGAAGCCGGCAAACCTTGCGAGGCAAGGTTTGAGCGAAGAAGCTGAGCAGCTATGCTGCGAAGCCAACCGTATCTGCTTTACGAATGGCCTACTCCTATTCAAAAACAGCATAGCCGAGCCACGAAAGGACCGTTTGACAAAAGACAGTATGCTTCAAAATAAAAAGAACCGCAAAAAAAATTAAGAAAGATTTTTGAAAAAATCATCGCTTGGCATTCTTTCTTCAAGGTCAGCTTCCTGTGAAGTTTCCATTTGCCCATTCTGTTGACTTTCGCTTTCCTTTTCTGTGCCACTAGCGACAGGGCTTTCTTTTTCAGCTTTTTCAAGACCAGTAAAATTTTCGTCTTTAGCAAGAAGGCCCCTGGTAATTTCAATGGCTTCTTTTTGGTCTGCCAAAGATTTTTCTTCATCCAGGCGGTCAAGGAGTTTTTTGTAGGGCTTTAAAATATTTTCTGAAAGGCGGGGCAAGAGCTTCTTTTTTAAAAGCGGCAAGTGTACGAAAAATGACTTAAGACTTGTCTTTATACTTTTAAAAAGATGTCTGTCTGCAAAATCGTAAATTTTATTTTTCTTAAAATATTTGTGGTCAGCGGGGAAAAATCCTTTGTTTAAGAAAATGTAATCCCGGTAAATTTTTTCGCCTGCTGTCTGGAAAAAATTTCTTGATTCCTGGTAGCGGTTTTGAATGGAGTATGTCATTTTTTTTACGATTGTGTCTATTTCAAAGTCCGGAGTTCTTTGATCAGTGGCAATTCCCATAAGATTAAGCCCCTGAGAGTCCGCGTGTGAAGTAAGCCAGATTTTTAAATAAGGTTCATCGTCCAAAGGACCGGCAACTAAAAAGGCAGCCGGTAATCCTCTTGTTAAATTTCTGAAGCCAAAAACAAACTGGCGGTCAATGTATTTTTTTATTTGATATGCAATGGAATGATTTTTAATTGTGAATGCAAGAACCACTGCGTTGGAAATTGAAAG
>CAVCWN010000290.1:0-6883 GCA_963605975.1 Desulfovibrionaceae bacterium
CCTTTTGTTAAACGGCCCTTGTGCCACTTGCTGCGCGCGGTCCTTCGGACGGCCTTCGGCCTGGCTATAGGGCCGGCTATGTCTGTTTTGGAAAGAAGCATTTCATCCGTAAAGCACTTGGGCCTTGCTTTGCTAAGCGCAATTTTTTTTACGAAAGAGGGCCTTTTATCGTCAGCACTAAAGATTTTGTCCCTTTACAACTAACCTTTTATTTACTATTATTTTACCTATTATGAACGTTAATACAATTCTTTCTCCGTCTTTACTGTCTGCTGATTTTGCTGATTTGGGACAGGCGCTAAAAAAGATAGAAGCAAATTCGGCTTCGTGGGTCCACATTGATGTTATGGACGGGCATTTTGTTCCACCCATCACTTATGGCCAGAGTGTAATTTCTTCAATCAGAAAAAATACAAAACTTCCTTTTGACGTTCATCTTATGATTGAAAAACCAGAAAATTCTATTGACTCCTTTATAGAAGCCGGCGCTGACATTGTAACATTTCATCTTGAGGCAACAGCACATTCAGATCTTTGCATCCAAAAAATTCACGCTGCAGGAAAAAAAGCTGGTATTGCCCTTTGTCCTTCAACCCCTGTCAGTCAGCTGGAAGAACTTTTGCCCTTTCTTGACTTGGTTTTAGTTATGACTGTAAACCCGGGCTGGGGAGGACAAAAACTTATTCCCTACACAGTAGAAAAGGTAAAAAAACTTTCACTTATAAAAAAAGAAAAGTCATACAATTACCTTATTTCCGTAGACGGAGGGGTCAATTCCTCTACAATTTATGATGTAATTGAAGCCGGAACAGATGTTGCAGTTTCAGGATCTTCCTTTTTCAAAGGACAGCTGGACTGGAATGAAGTTTTGCTCAATTTAAAAAAGAAAAATTAGAGATGCCCTTAAGCAATCTTTGAATATTTTGACAAATGGCGGGTAAAAATAGATGAGTCGTTCTGTATTGGACATAGCACAGTTTCTCTTAAAGCGCAGAAAGTTTTCTAGAGTAATAAATCTTTTGGAAAGCCGTTCTGAATATTATCAAAATGATTTTGAATATTTTCTTACCCTTGGAACGGCATGCCTTTACATTGGTGATATTGGAAATGCCTATTCCTACTATCAAAAAGCCAGGGAAATCAAACTGACAAACACAACAATGCTTTTGGGGCAGGCTGCAATCTTTTTGCGCCGGGGTGAAACGGACAGGGCCCTCCAGTATTACCTTGATATTCTGGACATGGATCCAAATAATGAGCGTGCTTTAAGTGCCATGGAATTTATCAGAAAAAATTCTGACTATTCTACAATTTGCCGCTGGGTAGATTCTGGTAAAATTGAACGCTTTTATCCGCCACTTGGAATCAATCCAGACATTATAATCCGCAGTGTTTTTGCAGGACTGGCCATTGGTGCCGTAGCATCACTTTTTGTAATTTTCTGGCCTCAGCATCAAAATAAAATTGAAAATCTAAGGACTGCCCCACAGGAACTCATCCTTTCAGATTACGAAAAAGAACATAGTCAGCAGCAGGATATGTCAAATTCTGTAATCCGCTACATTCTGGATGACAAGCAGATTCTTTCATCTTACCAGCTGGCCTTAGATTCCTTTACTCAACTAAAGGATAATACCTGCCAGGTAGAAATCAACCGCCTTTTGAATTCGAATGCCAGCCTTTCAATCAAGCAAAAGTGCAATGAACTTGAGCGCTACATTGAAGTTCCTACATTTGACAAGCTGGACGGTTCAAAGGAAAATTTTTCTTATGACGAAGTTATGGCAGATATAAATCTTTACAAGGGCTGCTATGTTGTATGGTCAGGAAGAATTTCAAATATCGTAAAGTATGAAGATGATTCCATGACATCAGACTTGCTTATCGGTTATGAGGAACTAAAAGAAGTAAAGGGAATAGTTCAAGTTTATTACCAGGAACTTTCTACCGCTCTGGATTCTTCAAAACCTGTAAGAATTCTGGGAAAAGTGAATATTCAGGATGATGGAGAAAGCATTATTCTTCAGGAAATTGCAATCTATCAGCCTATAAAATCATAAAAATTAAAAAAAATTAAAAAAAATGCACAAATTTTTGTAAAAAATAAAATTTGACGCCTAATATAAATATAGGGATTAGGAAAAAATCTTTTTACCGGGAGTCTTTAAATGATTTTTTGGAGATACCCTTAGATGTCCTTAAACTGGTCCCTGTATAAAAAACGGGAGGAAAAAGGTGGCAAAAGTGAATAATGAAGAAAAAATTGCCTCTGACAAGGCAGAAAAACTGAAGGCTCTTGAAGCAGCTCGCCTTCAGATTGAAAAGCAGTTTGGTACAGGTTCTTTGATGAAGCTGGGCAGCCAGACCAACTTAACAGGTGTTGACGTAATTCCGTCTGGTTCCATCTTGCTTGATGAAGCTTTGGGTGTAGGTGGTTACCCTAGAGGTAGAATTATTGAAATGTACGGTCCTGAAAGTTCCGGTAAGACAACGCTCGCATTGCATGCTGTTGCTGAAGCCCAGAAACTTGGTGGTATTGCAGCTTTTATTGATGCTGAACACGCTTTGGACCCGGTTTACGCAAAAAATCTTGGCGTAAACATTGACGAACTTTATGTTTCCCAGCCAGATACTGGAGAACAGGCCCTTGAAATTTGCGAAAATCTTGTTAGGTCAGGAGCAGTGGATGTTATTGTAATCGACTCTGTTGCAGCCCTCACTCCTCAAAAAGAAATTGAAGGCGAAATGGGGGATTCTGTTATGGGACTCCAGGCACGCCTCATGTCCCAGGCTTTGCGCAAATTAACAGCCATTGTAGGGAAGTCAAACTGTACAATCATCTTTATAAACCAGATTCGTATGAAGATTGGCGTTATGTTTGGTAACCCTGAAACAACTACTGGTGGTAATGCCTTAAAGTTCTATTCTTCAGTGCGTCTTGAAATCCGCAGAATTGAAA
Source organism: Desulfovibrionaceae bacterium (assembly GCA_963605975.1). GTDB lineage: Bacteria > Spirochaetota > Spirochaetia > Treponematales > Treponemataceae > Treponema_D. Next base: position 2,960 of record CAVCWN010000290.1, read on the forward strand.
CAATTGACGGTAAGGGGGACGAAGAAGCTTTGGGCAACCGCGTAAGGGTTAAAATCGTTAAGAATAAGGTGGCTCCTCCTTTCAGAAAGGTTGAACTGGACATTTACTTTGGCAAAGGCATTTCACAGTCAGCTTCTCTCCTTGATTCTGCCGTTAAACATGGCATCATTGACAAGAGAGGCGCCTGGTATACAAGGGGTGAAGAAAAAGTTGCCCAGGGTAAAGAAAATGCCGTAAACTTTATAGAAAGCAATCCTGACTATAAGCTGGAACTGGAAGACACCTTGCGCTCAAAGATTTTCCCTGGACAAGTGCTTCACACAAAAGAAGGTGAAGTTGTTACAAAGGAACAAATCCGCGAATACGAAAAAGAAATGCGGGCCAAGGGAGTAGGATTGGGTACTTTAAAGACTGATGCCCTCAGCCAGAAAGAAGAAAGTCCTGCAAATCCGGCTCTTGCAGCAAGTGCCAGTTCGGCTTCTGCAAAAGAAGAAGCAAAGCCTGCTAGTAAGTCTGCAAGTAAATCTGCTGCTTCACTTGCCAAGGCTGCTGCCGAAGAAACAATTGTTCCTGGCGACTTGTTCTAGAAATATCTTTCTGGTGACCAGCTTTTTTGAGTGTAAGTATGGAATATGCAGTAATCGGTTTAGGGTCGAATAAGTCTTTTTCGTATACAGATGAAAAAAGCGGCAAATCTTTTTTGATGACGCCTCTTCAAATTCTTGGAGGAGCAGTCACTTCTTTAAAGAAGCTGCTTGTAAAGACAAATGTTTCTTCAGTTTACGAAAGTAAGGCTATGTATTACACAGACCAGGAAGACTTCTACAATATGGTGCTTACAGGCTATTATGAGGGGAGTCCTTTTGAACTTTTAGAAGGGCTGCACTCAATAGAAGAAAAGTTTGGTCGCAACAGGAAGAAGGAAATAAGAAACGGTCCCAGGTCTTTGGATTTAGATATAGAGCTTTTTGGTCACATAAAGGTCTGTGAGGAAAATTTGATTATTCCTCACGAAAGACTTTTAGAAAGATCTTTTGTTTTAACACCTTTAGTTGAAGTTTTAAATTCAAATGCCGATGTATTCAGTGAGGATTTAGAATTTTACCGCAAAAAGAAGGAACTTCTAAAAAATCAGGAAATCAAACTATTTATGACTTCTTATGATTTTGAAAAGAATTTTTTTTCTGTTTGAAGCATTTTATATGTGGCTGCCTTAAGAAGCCCGGCTTTTTAAAGGCAACTTTAAGATGTCCTTAATCCTCAAGGATTCAATATGGAAACAGCTGAAAAAGAAAAGGTTTTAGAAAGCGAAAAGTCTCGAAAATTTACAGCAGGTCAATTTGAAGGCCCCCTGGATTTACTGTGGTCTTTGATCCGCGAAAATAAAATTAATATTTACGATATTCCTATTGCAGAAATTACTGAGCAGTTTCTGGATTATCTTGATTATGCAGTAGAAATAAATCTGCAGGATTTAAGTGAATTTTATTCATGGGCAGCAAAGCTGGTTTACATAAAGAGTAAAATGCTTCTGCCTATAGAAGTAAATTATGATGATGAAGAAAGCATCGAAGATCCGCGCGACGAACTTGTTCAGCAGTTGATCGAATATCAGCGCTTTAAAAAACTGTCAAACCTTATGGAAGAACAGGAAGAGGCTGCTGAATGGAGTTTTGACCGTAAAAAAATAGAACGCTTTTTGCCATTCGAAAATGATGATTCTCAGTGGGAAAAAGTCGATACATGGTCCTTGCTGCAGGATATGCAAAAAATTTTTGCTAATTTGACAAGTGCCAGTAACGAAGAGAAAATTCTTAATACAAAAGAAGAAGTTTCTCCGGGTGACAAAATCGCTCTTATGAAAGAATTGCTTGAAAAAAACGGTGAGTGTATGTTCACTGATTTAATAACCCGCAAGGGAAATAAGCTTGATGTAATTTGTGCCTTTATGGCTATTCTTGAGGCGGTAAAAATCAAACTTGCGGATATTTATCAGAATAAGATGTTTGGAGATATAAAAATATGCAGGAAGACGCAGGCAGCGTAAATGAAAGTAATAATGCAGGAAACGAAAATACTATTGAAGAAAAAAAAACTCCTGCTCAATCTAAAAAAACAAAAAAGGTCAGACTTTCTAAAATTCCTACAGTAAGCCAAGTTGTAGAAGATAATACAGAAAGGGCTGAAGTTGATTCAAAAATTGAAGATTCCTCAAAGGGTGAAGACGAGAAGGTTGTAGACGTTAAAGATGCCGCTGCATCTAAAGGCGAGAAAGCGGCCTCTGCTCCGACAGACGTTGCTCCACAGACAGACGCCTCTTCTTCGACAGATTCAGCTCCATCCAGCAAAGAAGCCCTTGAAGAAGAAAATCTTGAAGAAAAAGAAGAACTGGAAGAAAAAAGGGCTGCCCTTTCAAAAGACAATGAGGCTACCCTTCTTGAAACAGTTTTATTCCTGGAAAGTGAACCCCAGACCATAGAAAATCTTTCAAAGATTACAGGCTTTTCCATTCAGGTCCTAGAAGAATGTATTGAACGTCTTAAAGATAAATATTCCAGCCCGGACAGCGGAATTGAAATTTCAAAGATTCTGGGCGGTTACCTTATGGTGCCAAAAAAAGAATATTTCGATCTTGTAAAAGAACGCTACGGAAAAAGAAACGAAGGCCGCTTAAGCCGTGCTGCAATAGAAACCCTTTCGATTATTGCCTACAGCCAGCCTTGTTCACGTGCAGATATAGAAAGCATACGCCATGTAAATGTAGATAACATGATGCGCATTCTTTTGGACAGAAACTTCATCAAGGAAGTAGGTAAAAAAGATGTTCCGGGAAAGCCTGTTCTTTACGGAACCACAAAAGAATTTCTGGAATTCTTCCATTTGAACAGTATTGATGAATTGCCACAGCTTGAAGAAAAAGACAGTGAGGTATTTGATCTTGCCCGCTAACGAAGAAATCAGATTGCAAAAATTCATGGCAATGTGCGGAGTTGCCAGCCGCCGCTCCTGTGAAGAAATAATTCTTTCGGGCAGGGTAAGTGTGAACGGCCAGACAGTCACTGAACTGGGCACAAAAGTTACCCTTTGTGACACAGTGCAGCTGGACGGTGCTAAGCTCAGTCTGGAAAGTCAAAAGCGCTATGTCCTTTTAAATAAACCGGAAGGCTGTCTTTGTTCCATGAGCGATGACCGTGGCCGCCCCCTTGCAGTAGATTTACTTAAAGAAAAGTACCCTGAACGCCTTTACAATGTGGGCCGCCTTGATATGTTTTCTACGGGGCTTGTGATTTTTACAAATGACGGTGATTTTGCCAGAAAACTTTCCCATCCATCTGCCCAGTTGGAAAAGGAATATATTGTAGAAACTTCCACGCCCTTACCCAGAAATCTAGCTGCCACTTTTGAAAAGGGCCTCAGGGTAGACGGTGTTTTTTACCGCTGCAAGGAAGCCACAGAGCTGAATTCCCACAAAATAAAAATTGTCCTGATCGAAGGCAAAAACCGTGAAATCCGCCGCGTCTTTGAAAGCATGAACGTGGGCATCAAAAGGCTCTCTCGCGTAAGAATCGGCTGCATTTCCATTTCCTCTCCGGATTTAAAAAAGGGCCAGTCCAGAAATTTGACTTCAAGTGAAGTGTCAGCCCTTTTAAATCTCTGCCAGAATAATTAGGGAAAGCCTCTAAAAAAATTTATTTTTTTATTTTAAAGCATACTCTCTGCCTTTAACCGCCCTTCCGCCACTCAGTCACCTTCGGCCGCCTGCTTTTGTTTTTTTACATTTGCCAGTCACTAAAAAAAATCGCCAAGCTCCATTTCCTAAACTTTCTTTTTTTTATATAAGGGAGCCTCTAAAAATTGCAATTTTTAGAGGCAACTCTGAAAAAGCGACATTTTAAGTCTTTGTATTTCAAAGACTTAAAATTC
>CAVCWN010000291.1:0-12406 GCA_963605975.1 Desulfovibrionaceae bacterium
GAGCGATAGCGTAGTCACGGACAGCGCGTTTAACAAAAGACGGTATGCTTCAAAAGAAGAAAAAAAGGGACTTTGGGCTTTTGACCGTTGACTTAATTGAAGATTTTACATATAGTTTAAATCCCCTTGGAGTTACGCAGGTGACTCCCATTTTGACCATAAGGAGTACATACAGATGAAAAAGTATGAACTTATGACTATCTATCCAGTAGAGGATGATAAGTACAAGGCTGGAGTTGAAATGCTCCGTGCAGATTTAGCTAAATTCGGTGCAGAAATCGAAAAGGAAGAACCTTACGGTGATCGCGATCTTACTTATGAAGTAAAGAAGGCTAAGCGCGGTAAGTTCCTTTTGCTTAACATCAAGGCTAATCCTGCTAAGATTGCAGAACTTGATGCAGCTTTTAAGTTTAACACAAATCTTCTTAAGTATCTTTTTGTCGCTGTAGATGAAAAGGCATAAAATCAAAAACAAAATTCATTAAATTCCTTTAAGGAGGGCTTTATGGCAACATCAGATTTAAATAGCGTAGTTCTTATTGGGCGTCTTACACGCGATGCAGAATTGACTTACATGCAAAGTGGTAATGCTGTCTGTTCTATGGGAATTGCGGTTAACAGAAGTCGCAAAGATGGTGACCAGTGGGTTAGTGAAGTAAATTATTTTGATGTTTCTTACTTTGGAAAACCGGCTGAGGCTGTAAAGCAGTACTTGACAAAGGGTAAACAGATTGCTGTTCAAGGTTCTTTGAGGCAGGATAGGTGGGAAAAAGACGGACAGAAGTTCAGTAAGGTAAGAATTGTTGCTAATTCTGTTGAACTTTTGGGTGGCCGTTCTGATGGCGCATCTTCAGGTTATAATGGTACTGGATATGCTGGGGGCTATCAAAAACAGGCTTCTTATTCTCAAAATCCTTCTGCTCAAGTGAATAATTCAAATTACAACAGCATGCCGCCGGAACCTAGCCCTTATGGTGAAACTTTTGGTGGCGATTCGGGGGATTTCCCTGAAGATGTTCCATTTTAAGTCCTTTTTGGCAAATGGAATTAATTTCCACTTAGGAGAATATTATGTCAGATACAGTTAACGAAAATGAATCTGTAGAAAAGAAGGAAGCTTCTTCTCAGGAAGCTCTTCAGAATTCTGGCCGCGAAGATGAAGTTCGTGGTGGACGCAATGGTAAGGGAAAGGCTTTCTTCCACAAGAAGGTTTGCCGTTTCTGCGCTAACAAGGCAAAAATTGACTACAAGGATGCTGATGGTCTTCGCCGCTTTACAACAGAACGCGGTAAGATTCTTCCACGCCGCATTACTGGAACTTGCGCAAAGCACCAGAAGGAACTTGCTGTAGCAATCAAGAGAGCACGCGCTATTTGTCTCTTGCCTTTCGTTACAGAGTAGTTTTTTAAGGGACTTGATTTTTTATATTTTGAGTCCCCTTGAATTTAAAATAAGCCTGCGATCCAACTCCTGGTGACGTGGGCTAAAAAAATAATAGGAGCTTGTTATGAAGGTTATTCTTAATGAAGATGTAAAGCATCTTGGTGAATTGGGTGATGTAAAGAATGTTGCTAATGGTTATGCCCGCAACTATCTTTTCCCACATGGTTATGCATTTCCTTGCACAGAAGAAACTCTTGCTGCTTTTGAAGCAAGAAAGGATGAAATTGAAAAGCGCAAGGAACAAAAGCGTGCAGATTCTGCAAGTCTTAAGGAAAAACTTGAAGCCCTTAATATTGAACTGGTAATGCCTGCTGGTGGTAATGGTAAGCTTTTTGGTGCTGTTACAAACATGACTTTGGCTGACTGGTTTGGTAAGAATGGTTTTGATATTGAACGCAAAAAGATTGAAATTCCTGGTCTTACAATCAAGAATGTTGGTAACTATACTTTTAAGGTTCACCTTTATGAATCTGCTGTGGCTGAAGTAAAACTTGCTGTTAAGCCACAGGAAACAAAAGAAGTTAAGGAAGAAAAGGCACCTGCAAAGAAGGCTAGTAAGGAAGAAGCTGCTGCTGAAGAAGCAAAGGTTGCTGAAACAGACGCTCCTGCTGCAGAGTAATTTCTTTTTTAGATTGGGGGCTCTTTTTAAGAGGGGCTTCCCAATTGATTTTTTTAACTTTGCCCTTAAAGATTGCAATTTTTAGGGGCAACTTTGGAAATTTTGAGTCCACAGTTTACTGCGGGCTTTTTTTATAGGAGTCACGAATGGAACTGAAGGATAAAGTCCCGCCTCATAATTTGGAATTTGAGCAGGCAACGCTGGGCGCTATACTTTTGGACTGGGATTCTTTTGGCGAAGTTTCTTCTATGCTTAAGGCCAGTGACTTTTATGATCCAAAAAATCAGGCCATTTACCAGGCTCTTATCAGTTTGAGCATTTCTGGTAATACTGGCGATGTTCTTACTTTAGTTGATGAATTGAATAAGAATGGCGATTTGGAAAGGGCTGGGGGAATGTCTTATGTTTCTTCACTGACTGACAAAGTGCCTACTTCTGCAAATATTTTGTATTACGCAAAGACTGTTCTGGATCTTTCCACAAAAAGAAATCTTATAAAGATGGCTTCTGAAATTAAGGCGGATTCTTTTGATGAAACTAAGGAAAGCCGCCAGATTCTTGAAGATGCCCAGGGCAAACTTTTTAAACTGACAGAAAATAATGTTACTTCTACAATTTTTGATTTGAATGAACTGGTTGTAAAAACTATTCAAATAATTGACAAGCGCTATAAGGACAAGGGGTCTTATTCTGGCATTCCTTCTGGCATTACAAAGTTGGATCTTTTGCTGAGTGGTTTCCAGAAGGGGGAAATGACTATTATTGGGGCCAGACCTTCTATGGGAAAAACGGCTTTGGCTTTGACAATGATGCAGCATATTGCGGTTGAAAAAGAAATTCCTTGTGGATTTTTTTCTTTGGAAATGTCTGCTGAACAGATTTGTTCACGTCTTTTGTCACAGGTGGCGCGCATTCCCGGCGGAAAGATTCGTTCGGGACTTCTTACTATTCAGGACTTCCAGAAGTTAAATGATGCGGCTGGTGCTTGCTACAAGGCTCCGCTTTTTATTTGCGATGTTCCTAACATGAAACTTCTGGATTTAAGGACCCAGGCCAGAAAGATGGTTGTAGATAAAAAGGTGCAAATTATTTTTATTGACTATATTGGTTTGATTACTTCTGAAAATACAAGTAAAGAGGCTTGGGAGCAGCAGTCTGAAATTTCCAAGTCTTTAAAGGCTTTGGCCCGTGAGTTGAACATTCCTATTATTGTTTTGTGCCAGGTGGCCCGTGATGCTGAAGAAAAAGAGCCTACTTTGGCCCAGCTGCGTGGTTCTGGTTCTATTGAACAGGATGCGGATGTTGTAATGTTTATTCATGGCGAAAGGAAAAAGACTGCCAGTGAGGAAGGGGAAGAAAGCGTGCCTGTTTTGGACAGAAAGATTATTGTTTCTAAGCAGCGTAACGGTCCTATTGGGGATGTGGAAGTGCTTTTTCTGTCTTCATACACCAAATTCGAAAACAAATCCAAAGAAGAAGGTTGATAGCGTGAGGCTATGGAAGGCCGTCGAAGGCAATTTCAATTGCCGAAGGCGAAAAAAAATAGCGGGCAATTTGCCTGCTATTTTTTTTTGGAGCGAAAGCGTAAGCCTGGAACAGCCGGCCCGGAGCGTAGTGAAGCCTTGGCCGAACGGAGCGGAGGGACACGCCCAAAATAAAAAAAAGCCTGATTTTGATGCTAAGCATTTTTGTCAGGCTTTTAAAGTTGTCTCTAAAAATTGCAATTTCTAGAGACTCCCTTAATTTTGATTTTAGAAATGACTTTTATTTTTCAGGTACGCTTGTGCTTTGGTTTGTCTGGGCCTTTTCCTGAACCAGTGTCAAATCTTCGAGGCTTAAAAGAACTGCACGGCCTGAAGCGCTTGTTGCAACAATTCCCTTGTCTGTAACTGTGATTGGGCTGGCATCATTTACTGGGACCGGGCTCTTTTTTACCATGTTAAGATTTTTGTCATACTGGGCAACAACGAAATTTGATGAGTCTTTGATGACACAGTAATAATCACTGCCCTGCTGAACAAGGACTGAATTTTCAGAAAGAATTTCCTGACTTTCTTTTGTGATTTCAAGTGTGCTTGAATCCAAGAGACAAAGTTTTATTGCAGCGTTGCCTGTATTTTCTCCACAAATTGCCATGTACTTGAGGCTGGAATCTCCTGTCTGACCTGAAGCAAGGTCGTCATTTACAGGAAGAATTGTTTTTCCCCTTACAACTGTAACTGGTGAAGTTTTTACTACAAGACCTGTGTCTGCGTTTAACTTAACAATTGTGCTTAAGCCACTTTCCTTGTCCAAAATGCGAAGACCTGTAACCAAATTGAGTTCTTCATCGCTTGGGGTAGAGTTGGCAAGTTCTTTCTGGTCTTGAGCGATGTCTTTTCTGTCTGAATTTGCTTCTGTCTGCTTTTTGTCAGAGAAGGCCTGTTCCTCTGAAGCTTTTTCTTTTGCTTCCTGGGCTGCTTCTTTTTGCTGTTCAGTTTCTTCTTTTTCCTGGGCAGCTTTTTCTTCTGCTTCTTTAGCTTTTTCTTCTGCCTCCTGGGCTGCCTTTTGCTTTTCTTCGTTTTCTGGATCTGCGTCTGCGGCGGCTCTTGCTTCTTCAGCAGCTTCTTTTGCGTCTGCGGCTTCTTCTACTGCCTGGGCTTCTTCTTTTTTCTGTTCGTCTAAGGCTTTTTGTTCATCGGCAGCATTTTTTGCGGCTTCCTGGGCTCTGTCTGAGGCAGCATCTGCTTCACGCTCTTTGAGGTCTACCATGTTTTTGCGTTCATCAACACCGCGGTCATCATCTTCGCGCATTGAATCAATTACCTGCTGGTCTGAAATGGTTGTTGTGTCGATGGTGGAAATGCCTTTTGTAACATCGTAAAGTGGAATTACAATCTGTGACTGGCCTGGCCATTGTGTCCATTTTGTTGAAAGACCGGCTTTTTCTTTTGTAAGATGCTGGACTACTTCTGTTTTGTATTTTTTAGAGAAGGTGTCAAGGTCATTTCTGTAAACAGCGTTGTAAACTGTTACGAATGTGGCCAGTGTGGATGCGTCTGAATATGAATAGCCGTATGCGGAAGCTATGTAAGAAGCAATGATTCTTCTTAAGTTTTTGATGTGGTCAACTGTGGCGTCCGAGCCAATGACAAAAATATCTGCATCCAGTTTGCTGCCGTCTTCATTTCCAATTACGTGGATTACAGAATATTTTGCGTTTGTAGAAATGTTTTTTGAAGTTTCCAGTGATGTTGAAACTTCCTGGCCTAATGCTGAACCGATTGAGTTGATTGATTCTACTGAGTCAATGCGTGAATGTGGGCCAGAGTAGTTTTCAAATTCTACAGTTGAGTCGATTCGGATTTCATTTTCATTGATTCCGATTGCGCTGGCAGATGCTAAAAAAACTGTCAGTAAAAGGCATAACAAGAAACCTTGCTTTTTCATATCTTTACTCCTAGTAAATGATTATTATGGTAAAAATTTTTCTTTAAAAAGTACCGCTTTAGTGGCAGCACATTTGTTGTGGAAAAATTATGGGCACCTCTAAAAATTGTAGTTTTCAGAGACTTGCTTATTCAAAATTTTTTAACACAACTTCTTATATAATACAACAATTTTCGGATTTTTAAAGCTTTAAAGTTATTACTTTTTTTAATGTTTCCCTTGAATAGGATTTTATTCCTGAAAGAAAGGGTTTGGAAAGTAAATATGTAAGAATTTTTTCTCCTGTTTCAAAAAATGTGGGGCGGCCCATAAAGGCACATATTTCATAAACCGAATCGCATATGGCTTTGTAAAAAAGTTCGTCTTTTTTGTCCGGCCATGAGTGACTGATTTTTTCTAAGGTGGAAAGCATTTTTCCATCCGGGTCGTAGGCAATAATGCCGGCTGCTTTTACCAGCATAAGAAGTATGGTTGGATCATCAACTTCTTTCATTAAATAAGATAAATCATTCCAGCTGGAAAATGTTCCGCTTTGCGAAAGAAGGTCAAGAACTGCGCTTGCTTCATTCATATCTTCTTTCATGTAAAGTTGACTGGCGGAATATTCATGGCCTGTCTGGTATGCAAGGACAAAATCTGAAAACTGACTGTTCAAATCAACATAAAAAGTTTCTTCGCTTATGAGTTCTGCCTGGCTGTCTAATGTTGACAGGCTGTCTGAAGAAGGTTTTTCTTCCCCGAAATTTTCTTCCTTGTAAAAAGACAGGATGGAATCATAATTTTGCCTGAAATAATTCATTTCCAGGGGGTAGAGGGGGGAAGATTTTTTAAATTTTAAACTATAAGGGCAAAGGCTTTTTGTTTTGTATGTGTATTTACTTTTTTGAAAGGACTGCTGCATGCGGAAGGCTTCTACCACCCAGTCATCTGTGCAGATTACAAGGTAGCCGTAGTCTGTTGAAAAAGCGTATCTAAAATTCTTTTTCTTGTTGTAGACTGCCTGCCACTGAATTTTAAGAGTGGGGCTTATGCAAATGGCGTTGTCTGTAAAGGACAAAACTATGCCGCCTGAAGTTTCATCTATGTGGGAAAGATTTTGTGAAGGCGAAAGATTTGTGTAAATGGACTTACTTTTTAATTTTCCGTCTGAAAGGGAAACTAAATTTATTGTGGAAGGACTGCCGTTTATTAAAAGCAAATCCCTTTCATTTTTAAGGGGGTATAATTTTGAAGGGCTTTTGTAATTTGAAAAACGCCAGACTTCATAGGCCTGCCTGTTTTTTACAGCAATCAGGCTGCACCTGCCATCTTCAAATGAAATTGCAATTCCACTTTTTGTGGAGCATATTTCGCAGGGTTTTGAATTGAAGGTAATTTCTTCCAGAATGTCTCCAAAGGGGGAAATGCGCAAGGCCTTGTATTCTTTACCATTTGAACTTTCTTCCTGATTTAAGGAAGTTTTAAGGATTGAAGACTGGCTGTTTTTTGAAGACTGGCCTTCTGTAAATGATGGATTGTCTGCTAGAGAAGCAATGCTTTTTTTGCCTGTATCTTCATTTATAAAAAGTAAAAGTGATCCATCATTAAATTCTGTGAGGGGAAGATTTACATTTTGATTTTGTAATTCCATGGACCACTTTAGCTGGCCCTTCATGCTGTAAGAAGCAATGTTGTCTTTTCCTCTTACAAAGACCCTGCCGTCTAAGCCCAGAAGGGGTTTTTCTTCGATTTTAAAATTACAATCCCTCTGCCAGACATATAAAAAACTTGAATTTATAAGTGTCAATTTTGAATTTGAAAATACTGCAAAAAATAAATCGCCTGGAATGGAAGTAAGAAAGGGACTGATTTTTTCTGAAACTTGCTTTTGCCAGAGGATTGTTCCGTTTTGATTTATGGCATTTATCATCCTGCCTTCAGAAATAAAAATATAGCCAAAGCTGTTTCTTTCCGGCTGGCAAATCACACTGGCCCCTGTTTCTGCAACCCAAGAAGTGTTTTGATAAGTTAAATCTGTTACAGAATAGGTGGTATTGCTTTGCGAAAATGCAACATTCAAAAAAAGAGAAAAAATAAAAATACTAGCTGTCCTTTTAATCTTTTCTGTCATCTTATTTTTCGCATTTTATTCTTTTTCAAAAGAAGCAAGGCTTTCTATGTGACTGGTGCCTGGGTAAAAATCCAGCAGGTAAATTTTCTTTAACTTGTATCCGCTTCTGATAAGAAATTTTGCGTCCCGCGCATGTGTTGCAATGTCGCAGCTTAGGCTTTTTATTTGGGGAATGCCGCTTGAACAAAGCCACTTGCAAACTGCCTTTTCCATGCCGCTTCTTGGTGGGTCAACAATGGCTGCGTCAAAAGGTCCATGTTGCTTTATGTGATTTTCTGCATGGTATTGAGTCCACACCTGGCCTGAAAGACCGTAACTTTCGTGAGGGAATCCATTTAAATTCTGTTCAGCATAAACTATTGCGCCCCGGTTGTGTTCAACAAGGCATATGTTTTCAAATTTGTGTTTTAAAAATACAGAAAATGTTCCGCAGCCTGAGTACATGTCAAGGACATTTTTCCCGCCAATATCTTCTGTTATAAGGGGAATTGTTTTTTCAAGCAGTTCCAAATTTGACTGGAAAAATCCTTGTACGTCAAAAGTGATTTTTTCTCCATTTAATTCAAGGGTGCAAACGTCTTCTTGATTTGAAAATGTTCCTGCAAACTGGGCTTTAATTTTTTTTTGCTTTGGCAGTTTTCGGCCGTTTGGAGTGTATTGGACATTTTTCTTTTCTTTTGATTTTTTTTCTTTTTGGGATCTTTGACTTTCCGTGTCTTTGGCAATAATGATTTTATCAAAGCCCTGTGGAATTGAAATAATTTTTTCTGATGCGAAAATCTGATAGCGACCTTGAGGACGGTCTTCAAAAGGAACTTCTTCCAGATATTTATTTATTAAAGGGTTTGCCATGGGACAATTTGTCAGTGGAATGACATTATTTGTCTGCCTTTCCATAAGGCCGCCATTGTGAAACTGAAAGCGTGAACGGTAGTGAAGGGGGCTACCGCTTATGCATGTAATGTCTTCTATATTAAGTTCTATGCCTTCACGTAAAAAGGCGTCTCTCACCATTATTTTTTTTAGTTCCCTTTGATATTCGTTTGAAATGTGCAGCATGTTGCAGCCACCGCATTTTTCGTAAAGGGGGCAGGGGGCTTTTACCCTGTAAGGAGAAGCTTCTAGAATTTCTTTGATTTTTGCAATTGAATAGTCGCGTTTTTCTTCAACTATTTCCACATTGATTTTTTCTTCAGGCAGAGAGTATGGCAAAAAAATAGTTTTTCCTTCATTTTTTGCAATACAATCTCCCCCAAGAACCATTTTTTCTGTTGTAATCGTAACTTGTGACATCAACTGTATTTTAACAGATTTTTTCTTTTGTAGGAAGATTAAAAAAATCCCTTTTACAAAAGTTGGAAGTAGAAGTAAAATAATCTGCTAAGGGGCTAGAAAAATCAATTTTTTTAATTTGCCCTTGATTGATTTTGTGTAAAAAAATCTAAAATTTTCTATCCTTATAGAGGTGAAATATGAAATACGAAATGATAAAACTTACAATGTCTGACGGAAACATCAATGTTATTCATTCATGGAAGCCAACAAAAGTCGATGCTGTAGTCGTTTTGAGCCATGGCATGACAGAACACGCTGTCCGCTACGAAAATTTTGCATCTGTACTGGCAGGCCACAATATTGCCCTTATTGCAGAAGACCACCGCGGCCACGGACAAACTGCTAAACTTGCCAAAGAAAATGGCACTGGTGATTTTGGCTACCTGGCAGACAAAAATGGCTTTTTCCGGGTAACTGATGACATCCGCGAAGAAATAGAATATGCAAAAGAAATTTATCCTGGAAAAAAAGTATTTCTTTTTGGCCACAGTTTTGGTTCTTTTGTTGCCCAATGTTATGTTGAAAAATATGGGGATTCAATTGATGGAGCTATAATTTGCGGAAGTGCAGGTCCTAGAAGGGGCTTGATAGCTGTTGCAAAATGCATGGGTGGAATTTGTAAAATTTTTGGAAAAAAGAGAATCAATAAATTCCTTAACAAACTGGCCTTTGGTACTTACAATGCAAAAATCAAAAATCCAGAAAGTCCTTTTGATTGGCTTAGCCGCGACAAGGAAAACATAAAAAAATATGTGGCTGATCCATGGTGCGGATTTGTCTGCACAACATCATTTTACTGTGACCTTTTTGCAGGACTTTCATATATCCACAAAAGCTGCAATATGAAAAAAGTGCCCCACAATTTACCAGTTTACTTTATTGTTGGAACCGCTGACCCTGTTGGAAATTACGCAAAAACAGTCATCCGCCTTACTTCAATATACAAAAAAAATGGAATGGAAAATGTGGATTTAAGCTTGTATGAAGGCGCCCGTCATGAACTTTTAAATGAAATCAATAAAGATGAAGTTGAACAGGATGTCCTTGAGTGGCTTAAAAGACAAATGGATGCGTAAAAAAAATCTTCTAAAAAAATTGTGGCCGGTCATTTTACCTTACTTTGATTTTAACTATTTTTGCAAATTTTCTCGGATTTTTTTGCCGATTGACCAAGACCGGTCACCTCATTAAAATGTTGCCACCGTGTTAGTCAGATATTCAACAGATGAAAAAGGAAATCCTGTCAAAGAGGCAGTGATTTATACAAAAGAAGAACATAAAATTCCTCTCAGCGAAATTGATCCCAATGCGATCACTATAGTAAAAAGATTAAATGACTATGGTTTCACAGCTTATATTGTAGGTGGCGCAGTCAGGGATTTAGTTTTGGGCCGCACTCCAAAAGATTTTGATATTGTAACAGATGCTACACCCAGCAGAATAAAAAAGATTTTTCACAATTCAAGAATAATTGGGAAAAGATTCCGCCTGGTTCACGTCATTTTTGGACAAAAGATTTTTGAAGTTTCTACATTCCGCTCCATTTGTGACGGTTCTGTGGGAAATGTTTTTGGCACAATCGAAGAAGACGTTAAGCGCCGCGACTTTACGCTAAATGCCCTCTACTATGATCCCATTCACGAACAGGTAATTGATTACGTAGACGGACTTAATGATATTAAAAAAGGAATTGTAAAGCCTGTAATTCCTCTTGATGTTATTTTTGAAGACGACCCTGTCAGAATGTTGAGGGCCATAAAATATTCTGCCACAACACATTCTGTTCTTCCACATAACTTAAAGAAAAAAATCAGGCAGTCAGCAAATTTGCTTTCACCCGTTTCTCCATCAAGACTTACAGAAGAATTAGTAAAAATCCTTAATTCGGGACATTCTGCAGAAATCGTAAGTTTGGCCATGGATGTGGATCTTTTTGAATACCTTCAGCCTGCTGCAACCAGCATGATTGAAGACAGTAAAGCATACAGAAAAAATTATTACGAAAGCCTCAAGGCTCTGGATGAAAAAGTAGAAACATCTTTAGATCTTCGCTTGGGAGAAAAACTTTATTTTATAATCCGCGATTTTGTTGCTTCTCTTACGGACTGGTCAAAAGAAATAAAAAGTCCCCTCCAGGCAGCAGACCTTTATAAAAGAACATGGGCTTCCTGCAGAAATTTTGTTCTTCCGATGAATCCCCAGCGTTCAGAGCTGGACTTTGCAGTAAGGAAAATT
Organism: Desulfovibrionaceae bacterium; assembly: GCA_963605975.1. Taxonomy (GTDB): domain Bacteria; phylum Spirochaetota; class Spirochaetia; order Treponematales; family Treponemataceae; genus Treponema_D. The sequence goes on from CAVCWN010000291.1 coordinate 11,172, forward strand.
TTAAGTGAGTACGGGGTGCAGCTTAAAGCTCCCAAAAGAAAACACCGCTACATTTTCTCTTCAGAAGAAGAAAGTCAGGAAGAAAGCAATGTTTTTTCCAAAAGAAAAAATCCTGCCAAAGTCGCAAGTTCAAAAAATTAAGAAACTTAAAAATAATTAAACAAGGCATCTTTAATAAAGAATTTTTTTTTAGATGCCTTTATTTTTTTAGTCACCCTTAACTTTTTTTCTTGAAAGATTTGCCTTATTCATGTCAGTGTCTTCCGTTGTAATTTTATCAATAATAATACTGACTTCTTCTATTAAAATTCCTGTGTAAGTTTCAATTTTTTCTATAATATAATTTTGCATATTGTGAATTACACCAGTTAACTGTTTTCCAAAAGGAACATCAACCGTTAAAACTAGGCGGTAACCGTGACTGTCAGTTTTTATAGTCAGTTTTTTTATTCTTACCTGCGGGTCAGATTCACTTACGCAGTGAATAACCATTTGCGAAAGAGCCGCTTCTGAAATTTCCAGTCGCCCCTTTTTGCTGAACTCTGGCGTAACAATAGATTTTTCTGCGACCGTAGAATCTTTTTTTGCGAAAATATTAAATTTGCTTTTAGAAATTTTTTCTCTTATTGACTGTGAAAAAATTTGAGAGTAAGTTTTTTTTACTTCTATAGCTGGAACAGGAATAACATGTTTTCCTTCAATTTGCCGGCTGCGGATGGCCTTTGTAATTTCATCCTGAGTTGCAATGTCTTCGATATTGATAATTTTTGAAGGCTGGGGCAACTGCAATCTTGTGCAAATTTTGCTTACCATTTTCTGGCTGGTTCCAATGATAAGAATTTTTTTCATATTCGATTTTTGAATTTCCTTTGCCACAGAATCACGGTGAGCCTTTTCATCAAAGAGGGCAATTCGCACAGCCCCCATGTAAGTTTTTTCATGCTTAGCAGACTTTCCAGCAAGAATTTTATCATCCCGGATTAAAAGTCCGTCATCAATAATCGCGTCAATACTGTTTTTTTCCGCAATCAATTTTGCTCTAAAACTTTTTCCCGTACCGCTTCCACCAACCAGAGCAAAAACCTGAATTTTTTTACCGAATAATTTTTGAAATAAACCCATAGCACTCAAATTATAATTTGCTGCCCGTGCTTTTTCAAGTTTTATTTTTATGAGGTCTTTTTCTTTTTCAGGAGATGCCGCCATTCCTAACGGCTTTTCGCGGCTCCGCTTAC
>CAVCWN010000292.1:0-5358 GCA_963605975.1 Desulfovibrionaceae bacterium
GTGTTCATGGGTTTTAAAAGACATGAAAGCTGCCACAGAAAAGGCAATCGCATTAGGTAAAGCTGCTATAGCAAAGGCTATCCTTGACCAGCCTCTCATTGAAGGTGAAACTCCAATGGTGAAGAGAGCCCTGGTTATTGGTGGCGGTATTGCGGGAATCACAGCAGCACTTGACATTGCAGATGCAGGCTTTCCTGTAGACATTGTAGAAAAAGATTACACAGTTGGTGGAAAGATGGCTAAGCTTGATAAAACTTTCCCTACACTCGACTGTGCTTCATGTATTGTTACTCCAAAAATGACGGAAGTAAGCCAGGAAAAGAACATCCGCATTCTGTCATATTCAGAAGTTGTTGGAGTACGCGGTTACATTGGTAACTTTGAAATCGATATAAAAAGACATCCCCGCTACGTTGATGAAACAAAGTGTACAGGTTGTGGAGCTTGTATCGAAAAGTGTCCAATGAAGAAAGTTCCTAATGAATTCAACTTAAACCTTAACAACCGCAAGGCTATCAATATTCCATTTGCCCAGGCAGTTCCAAAAGTAGCTGCTATTTCTGCAGATTACTGTCTGCACATGAAGGCTTTGCAAAATGGAAAAGATAATGTCTGCGGAATGTGTCAAAAGGCTTGTGGAGTTGGAGCAATCGACTTTAACCAGAAAGAAGAAATTCTTACAGAAAAATATGGTGCAATCATCGTAGCAACAGGTTACAATCCTATCAGCCTTGAAAAATTCGATGAATACGCATATTCACAAAGTCCGGACGTTGTTTCTTCACTTGAATTTGAAAGATTATGCAACGCTTCAGGTCCTACAAACGGTCACTTGCTCCGCCCTTCAGACGGAAAGGAACCAAAGGAAATTGTTTTCATTCAGTGTGTAGGCTCAAGATGTTCAGCAGATTCTAAAAAGGGGCACGAATATTGTTCAAAGATTTGCTGTATGTACACAGCAAAACATGCAATTCTTACACGTGACCACTACCCTGACACAAACATTACTGTTTTCTACATTGATGTTCGTACTCCAGGTAAAAACTTTGATGAATTCTACCGCCGTGCAGTCGAACAGTATGGTGTTCACTACATCAAGGGTCAGGTTGGAAAGGTAACACCTCAGGCAGATGGAAAACTTGATGTTCAGGGTTCAGATTTGATTTTGAACCGTCAGGTACACATCAAGGCCGATATGGTAGTTTTGGCAGCTTCAATCGAAGCAGACAAGTCAGCACGTCCTCTTGCAACAATGCTTACAACTTCTATGGACAACAATGACTTCTTCCTTGAAGCGCATGCTAAACTCCGCCCAGTTGAAAGCCCGACTGCAGGTATTTTCCTTGCCGGCTGCTGCCAGGGACCAAAAGATATTCCAGAAACTGTAGCTCAATCTTCAGGAGCTGCTGCAAAGGCCATTTGTCTTCTTGTTAAAGACAAGCTAAAAACAGACCCTTGCACTGCTCATCCAAACGAAAATATGTGTAACGGTTGCGGTCAGTGTGCAAATGTCTGCCCTTACGGCGCAATTTCTTACATTGACAAGGACTTTAGAGGTCCTAACAGAACAACAATTACACGTCATGTATCACAGGTTAATACTGCAATGTGCCATGGTTGTGGTGCATGTACAGTAGCTTGTCCTTCTGGTGCAATGGATCTTCACGGATTCTCAAATGCTCAAATTTTGTCGGAGGTTGACGCAGTATTCAATTAGTTGATTTCGTAAATCAGCTTTTTGATCACTGTAAAAGTGACTATGGAAAACGAAAAGAAAGAATGGACACCAAAAATCGTTGCATTCTGCTGTAACTGGTGTTCTTATGCTGGTGCAGATCTTGCCGGTAACAACCGTCTTGAATATCCTGCTAACGTAAAAATTATTAGAATTCCATGCTCTTGTCGCTTGAACCCTATGTTCATTTTGAGAGCATTTCAAAAGGGTGCCGATGGAGTAATTTTGTGTGGTTGCCATCCTGGTGACTGCCACTACTCAACCGGTAACTATTTTGCAAGAAGAAGAATGACACTTCTTTTCAGCATGCTGAACTTCCTTGGAATTGAAAAGGAAAGAACCCGTGTAGAATGGTGTTCTGCTGCTGAAGGTGTGCGTTTTGCAAGTCTGATGAATGATTTTGTAGCAAAAATCACTGAACTCGGAGAAAACAAACGCCTGGAGGACTTGAGATGCAAGAATTAAGTTCAACTTTAATAGAAAAGGCTAAGGCGCTGCTTTCGGAAGGAAAAGTTCAGAAAGTAATCGGCTGGAGAAAGGGTCTTTTTGACGAAGACGTTACTCCATCTGTATTTACAAGTGCTGAAGACCTTGAAGCAAATTTTGTATTTAACAAATATTGTACTTCTAACCTTTCAAAATATCTTGTAAAAATCACAAAAGATATTGAAGTGGCAAAAAGTACAACTAGAGTAAACAACGCGATGGCTAAGCAGCGTGATCCGAATGCCCAGGACAAAGCAATTCCTCAGGAAGTTGTAGCTGTATTCCTTAAGCCTGGTGACACATATTCATTCACAGAACTTGTTAAGGAAAACCGCGTAGTCCGTGATGATGTTTATGTAATTGGCATTCCATGCAGCTGCACTCTTGATGAAAACCACAAGGCTGGTGATGCCTGTGACCACTGCTACAATAAAAAGCATGTTCTTTACGATGAACTCATCGGTGAAGACGGTCTTGTAGAAGATCCTCACCGCTTTGACCAGGTTGAAAAGATTGAAGCAATGTCACCAGCAGACCGCTATTCATTCTGGAGAAAAGAAATCAGCCGTTGTATCCGCTGCAACGCCTGCCGTAACGCATGCCCTGCATGTACATGCGAAAAGTGTGTTTTTGATAACAATGACCTCTACACTTCTCAAAAAGTAGCGCAGACTTCATTTGAAGAAAATCTTTTCCATATTATCAGGGCCTGGCATGTTGCAGGACGCTGTACTGATTGTGGTGAGTGTTCTAGAGTTTGCCCTCAGAACATTCCTCTTTACCTGCTCAACCGCAAGTTCATTAAGGACATTAACGAAATTTACGGTGACTATCAGGCCGGAAGTGACTTGGAAACAAAACCTCCTATGCTCACATTCACAACTTCTGACGCAGAACCGTCAATTGTATTCGACCGTGATAAATATCAGGAAGGAGGTAACGAATAATGTTTGCACTTCCACAAGATAAAATCGATTCATTATTTGAGCTTATTGCTTCAAAAAAAGCTCTTTATATCCCTGTAGATTCTGACAAGGGAACAAGCGACTACCAGACTTGGGAAAAAGGAAAAAAACTTTCACAGTCACTAAAAACTGTTCGTTCTGTAAAGGATTTTTTCTTTCCAAAAGCCGAAAACCTTGTTTCTTACAAAAGAAGCGGTCAGGAAATTACAGTAGAAGATCCTCGTAAGGAAATTGAAGACTTTGTTGTCTTTGGAGTAAGGGCATGTGATGCAGCAAGCGTTTCAATCATCGATGCAGTTTACATGAATATGGACCCTGTTGATTCATACTACAAAAACCGCCGCGATCACGGAACAATTGTAACTTTAGCATGCAATGATCCTAGAAAAACATGTTTCTGTTCCAGCTACGGAATAGACGCTGCAAATCCAAAGGGTGACCTTTCCGTATGGCTTAGTGATGGAAACTACTATTTCCAGGCAAATACAGAAAAAGGAAAGGCCCTGCTTGAAGATGTAAAGTCAATTCTTAGCGATGCAGATGAAAAGGCCGTAGAAGGTCTTAAATCTGAAATCAAGGAAAAGATCGAAAAACTTCCTTTTGCCCACCTTGATCTTTCAAAATTCAAGGGTCAGGACATGCTTAAAATCTTTAACTCAAAGATTTGGGAAAAGGTTTCAGAAACATGTCTTGGTTGCGGAACTTGTACTTATGTTTGCCCTACATGTATGTGTTTTGACGTACGTGATTTCAACACAGGTAAAGACATCAAACAGGTTCGCTGCTGGGATTCATGTATGTTCAGCGACTTTACACAAATGGCAGCTGCTAACCCTCGCCTTACACAAAAAGAAAGAAGCCGTCAGCGCTTTATGCATAAACTTATGTATTACCCGATGGCACATGAAAATGTTTTTGGCTGTGTTGGCTGTGGACGCTGTCTTGAAAGTTGCCCTGTACACATGAATGTCGTAAAAGTTATCAAACTCGTTAACGAAAGCGATGACATCTAATTAAAGGAATGGAGAATATCATGGAAACAAAAGAAAGCTTTATTCCTTACGTAGGAAAAATTATAGACATTAAACAGGAAACTCCTGATGTAAAAACATTCAGCGTTGTAGGTCTTGATGGAAAAAAATTATTTGAACACATTCCTGGTCAGTGCGCCATGCTCGTTGTGCCAGGTGTTGGTGAATCAATGATTTCCATTACATCATCCCCAACATTGGAAAGCCACATGGAATTTTCAATCAAAAAATGTGGCCATGTTACTGAATGGCTTCACAATGCCGAAGTTGGCCAGCAGATTTGTGTGCGCGGCCCTATAGGCAATGGTTTCCCTGTAGAAACAAAACTTAAAGGCAAAGACATTCTGGTTATAGCCGGAGGTATTGGTATTGCTCCAGTACACTCTGTAGTTAATTACATGATGGATCACCGTGAAAATTACGGTAAAATTCAAGTTATTTACGGTTCACGCTCAGTTGCAGACCTTGTTCGTTTGGATGAAATGAAAAATGTCTGGATGAAGCAGCCAAACTGTTCCATTGACTTGACAATTGACCGTGCAGAAGAAGGCTGGGACGGACACGTTGGATTTGTTCCTCCTTACGTAACTGAACTCAATCCGGATCCAAGCATGACAGTTATTATGTGCGGACCTCCAATTTTGATTCACCTTTCACTGGACAATCTTAAGAAATTAGGATTCAAGGATGAACAGGTCTTTACAACAATGGAAATGCGCATGAAGTGCGGTATTGGTAAGTGCGGAAGATGTAATATTGGTAATAAATTCGTTTGTAAGGACGGACCAGTATTCAGCTTTGACCAGCTTGGAGAATTGCCACCTGAATATTAATCCCAGGGGCTAAGGGGCTGAAAAAAAATCCAGTCCCTTAAAAAAGTTTTATTTACATTTAGGAGAATAAAATGGCTGAAGAAAAAATGGCAACAATATATCTGTTTGGAAAAAAGTATGAAGTTCCAGCAGAATTGACTGTTATGAATGCCATGGAATATGCTGGATACCAGCTTAAACGTGGCTGTGGATGTAGAAACGGATTCTGCGGAGCCTGTGCTACAATTTACCGTGTAAAGGGAAAAAATCAACTGCAGACATGCTTAGCATGTTCACAGAAGGTTATTGATGGAATGTATATTGCTACC
>CAVCWN010000293.1:0-4165 GCA_963605975.1 Desulfovibrionaceae bacterium
ATGTTGAACTGGGCGCAAAAGATAAAGAAGGTGGCACCCCACTTTCAAGCGCAGAGCTTAGAAAAGGAATTGCTCTTGCTACAAAAATTCAATGGCAAAGACAGGGCAAAAAAAATTCTCATCTGAGTCCGTCTGAAATAAAAAATTTTTGTCCACTCAGTCAGGAAGCAAAGGAAATCTTAAACAAAAAAAGTGAAAAATATTCTTTTAGTCCCAGGAGTATTGCGGGCTGCATAAAAGTGGCAAGGACAATTTCTGACATGAAAGAAGAAAAAATTATTTCGAAAGAGTCCATCGACGAAGCAATTGAATTTCGCCATGTGGAAGAAAATTTTATTATGCTTTGATTTTCTTAAGGCTTTTCCAAGGGATTTTGTGAATGATTTTTTTTGCTAGGGAAAAATTTAACTAAAAAGAAGTTGGGTAAAAAAATTGGGGATAAATAAATCTGGAGCAAAAAAAAAGACACCCTCAAAAAAGAGAGTGTCTTTTTACCGGCTCTGAGACTTGAACTCAGACGCCCGCGAAGGCAGCAGATTTTGAGTCTGTAGTGTCTACCATTCCACCAAGCCGGCAAGTGAAAGCTATATTATCAAAAGTTGATTTTTTGTGCAAGTCCCTTTTGTAAAAGATAAAAGGCTTTTTGGTGATGGCTTTTCAAAAAGAAAAAAAGTTGCCTCAAATAACAAAGGCCATTTTGGAGGATCTTTTGAAAAAGATAAAAGGCCTTAAGGTAATTTAAAATATGGATGAAAAGAGTTATAATATTATCCGAAGAAAAATTCTTAATGTCTCAAGGCAGGCGTCACTTTTATTTTCAATGGCTGGAAGTATGGATTCATCTGATAATTTTTACACAAATGTTTGCGACAATCTTTTTGACAGTAATTCTTACAGAAAAAGTCCTGAAGAAATTTTAAAAAATATTTTTGGTTACGAAAGTTTCAGGCCTCTTCAAAAAGAAATTATTGAAAATGTTTTAAATAAAAAAGACACTCTGGCTGTCATGCCAACCGGTGGTGGTAAGTCTCTTTGCTACCAGATTCCTGCTTTAATCATGGACGGGATTACCCTTGTTGTTTCACCGCTGATTGCTTTAATGCAAGACCAGGTTTCGCAGCTGGAAACGCTGGGCATTCCGGCTGTTTATTTAAACTCAACTTTGGAATGGGAAGAATATGTTGAAACATGTACGAAAATAACTGGCGGACAAATCAAGCTGCTCTACCTTTCACCAGAAGCACTGAATACTCAAAAAATAATTTCCCTGCTTACGACAGAAGGCGTAAAAATCAACTGCATCACAATCGATGAAGCCCACTGCATCAGTTCATGGGGCCACGATTTTAGACCGGACTATCTGGAAATAAAAAACCTAAGGAATTATTTTCCAGATGCAGTTTTTTTAGCACTTACGGCAACTGCAACAAAAAATGTTCAGCAGGACATTGTCAGTCAACTTAGGATGAAAAATCCGGCAATGCTTTTTTCGGGCTTTAACAGGCCAAATATTTTTTTGAATGTAAAAAGAAAAAATCATGGTCTTCAGCAAGTGTGCGAATTTTTAAATAACCACCAGGGACAAAGCGGAATCATTTATTGTTTTTCCAGAAAATCAACTGACACTCTTTACGAACAGCTGAAAGAATTAAATTACAATGTTACAAATTACCACGCTGGCCTTTCGGATGAAGTAAGGGCAAAAAATCAAAATGATTTTATTACGGATAAAATTCAAATAATTGTTTCTACTTTGGCTTTTGGCATGGGAATAAACAAACCGGATGTTCGTTTTGTAATTCACTATGACATGCCAAAATCTCTTGAGCAATACTACCAGGAAATCGGACGCGCAGGACGTGATGGTCTGGATGCAGAAGCACTTCTTTTATTCAGCCCAGGCGATGCCCACAAAATACGATTTCTTTTTCAAGACCAGGAAGATTCTTCAAATTCGGAAAGGCTCCTGCGTGGCATGCTGTCTTTTGCAGAAAGCAATGAATGTAGAAGAAAAACTTTACTTCGATACTTTGGCGAAGAATATACTCCGAATGAATCTTCTTTTTTAACCCAGCGCTGTTGTGACATTTGCAGCTTTGGTCCTGTACAAGCAAGTGACGTTACAATTCCTGCGCAAAAATTTATGAGCTGCATTGCAAGAACACACCAGCACTTTGGCGCAAATTATGTAATTGATGTTTTGCTTGGTTCAAAGAGTGAACGCATTTCGGAAAACGGCCACGACCTTATAAGCACTTATGGCATAGGAAAAGAATTGAAAAAAAGTCAGTGGCAGGAATTAAACCGCTGCCTGCAAAATGAAGGTTATGTTGGAAAAACAGAAGAATACAACATGCTCTTTCTTACGCCAAAGGGCTACACGGCTTTAACAACAAGGCAACCCTTTATTTTGCCTGTTCACTTTGATTTGGAAAAAGAAAAATCTGAAAAAGAATTTGGAAAAGAAAAAAAATATTCTATTCAAAAAAAGCCGTCTCTTTTTATTGCCAGCGACGATTTAGAAGGCCAAAGAATTGTAAGCGAATTGCGCAAGTGGCGCGTTAACCTTGCAGAAGAAATGAATGTGCCGCCATACATTATTTTTGGTGACAAAACAATGTATGACATCGCAAGCAAAAAGCCCCACACCATGTCGCGCCTACTGGAATGTTACGGCATAGGCGAAAACAAGGCAGAAAAATTTGGTTCTGATATTTTGGACATCGTAAATGAAACTTCGCAAGGCTGGGGATATTAAGGGAGCCTAAAAATTGCAAATTTTAAAGACTCCCTAAAGCTTAATTGCTTTCAGTACTCCTTGCCCGCTTGCAAAATCAAACATGCTCCAGATAAAAAATTATTTTTTAAACTGGAAATCATAGAAATCAAAATTTGAACCTGGCAGGAAAACAAAACTTACTTTGTTTTTACCCTTTGCCCCGTGGATGTCAAAAGTTTTTTCTACAATATCATCGGCTGCATCAAATTCAATAATGTCATTGAAGTCACCATTTTCACCAGAGAACTTCACGTGAATAGTGTTGTGCACATAAGGGCGACCCTTGATTGTAATTTTTGAAGCAGGACTGTCTGCAAAATCCATTGCATCAAAATCCAAAACAACATTGTTTCCAATTCCATTCACAGAAGATTCTGCCTTTGTAAATGCATCACCAAAAATAAGCGAAGCATCAAGAGCATTCAGTTTCGCAAAAGCCTTTGCTTCCTTGTGGAATTTGAATCCCTGGAAGGAAAGTCCAGTAAGGAAAACAAATGTGATTGTATGCAAACCAAACAGCCTTCTTGGCAAAAGATGAATGTTAGAATTGTATGTGTTGTAAATGCTTGGATGGCTGTAAGAACAGTCTGCAAGTTTTTTTCCACTTTGACAGTCTCCATCCCAAATTTCAAATTTCAATTCTGTGTCAAAAGAAAAAATCGGAACTTCAAAAGTGTCTGCACCGTCGCTTCCAAAATCCACTCTGTCGAATGTGAAAGAAGTTTTTTCGTTGTGAGTAAAAGCTCCGCCATCAAAACTGAGTTCCACTGGCTTTGAAGAAGACGAGCACTTGCATGCTTCGATTAACTGGTAAGGAGACCGGCTGGCTTTTCCCAAACCAGTAACTTCAAATTCCAGTTCAGAAATTATTTCTGCATACTTGCTGCCGTTTGAACAAGTGCATGTCAGGCGGAAGTTTCCATCACTCACGCCAGTAACTTTTGCTGTCAAACCGTCATCGCTTACTTCAATTTTTGCTGAATCACTTTTGACACCTTCAAGCATCATTGCAGACCAGTCGAGTTTATAATTTTTTGCAGCCTGAGGGAAAACATTTGCTTTTACTGTTACGCATTTATTTTCCGCACTCAGTTTTCTTTGTCCTTCACAAGTCAATTCAATTTTGCGGAGTGGAATTTCCTGCATTGGCAAAGAAGAAACTTTTCCGCTTTCTTTAAGAGATGCTTCTTTATCAAGACGGCCATTTTTCAAAACAAGGACAGCTTCTTTTAAACCACCACTTGATGCTTTAATTTTAAAGTTACCGTCACTAGATTTTACAACAGCCAGAAGTCTGTTAGAAAAAAGTTTTCTGCTTAAAGTTTTTTTGTCCGCAGATTGGTACTGTTCGTAATCAGTTGAATCTCCGTTGTCAGCACCAAGGAG
>CAVCWN010000294.1:0-3637 GCA_963605975.1 Desulfovibrionaceae bacterium
AAACAGGCAGAATGCTTTCGTTTACAGACCGAATGGAAGAAAAACCTTCCGCTATGCCAAAGGTCTTTGTGTTTAACTTCATGCCCCTGGACCTTTCCAAAAGCGCTTTTTGTGTGTCTTCCCTAAAGAACCATATTAAAAAATTTTCGGCCAGCTTTTTATTTTTAGCTTTTTTGTAAATGCCGGCGGTAACAATTTCGTCTTCAACTGGAATTTTATCGTTTTGCCCCAGCCACTTGTAGGAAAGGCTTTCTACTTGTTCATCCTTGAGTTTGAAAAAATCATCGCTTGTGTAAAATGCGTAAAGGCAGCGGCCACTTTCTACCTGTTTGTAAGGAGGAGTAAAAAGATATTTGAATTGAAAATTCAATTCCCTGCTGGAACTTTCATTTGACTCGCTTGTCCATTCTTTAAAAACGTCTATGCTTTTTTCCAAAGACTTTTTGTCCCACTGAAAACTTTTTCCATGTTCCCTGTAAGCAGCTCCGTCCAGTTTTGTGTATTCGTAAAGCAGCTGGGCGTTCCACGAGGCTCCGTACCCCATTGCTACGTATTCATCATTTGCGTCTTTTGAGTTAAAGGCTCTGGCGCTTTCTTTTAAAGTTGCTAAATCAATTACGTAAGAAGAATTTGACGCACTTTCATTGGCATTTGCAAAGGCTAAAAGTGGCAAATTAAAACTGACTGGCAAAAGGTAGGGGCTGTCACCCAAAAGGCAGTATTCGTAAAGGCTATTGTAAAAAGAATCACAATCAATTTTATCATCTTTTGCAGAAGGTGATTTTTTTATGATTTTATCAAGAGAAAGAAAATATTTTTTTGTATCAGAATTTTTTAGCCATGAAGAAATTATAAGATCCGGTCTTTGCGAAGCTTTTGCATTTTTTAGGGATTCAAAAGGGTCTTCTTTGTAAACAAGATAAACTTTTTCGTTTTCGTGGCAGGAATTATAATATTCTGAGTAAGAAGCAAATTCGCGGATGCTTGTCCAGATGGTAAAAGTGCCAGTGTTTTTTTTGCAGCCGGAAAAAAATGCGGTGAAAAAAATGCAGGCAAAAAGCAGAGAAAGAAAGATCTTCCCTTTAGAAAAAATCTTTCTTCCTTTGTTGAATTTATTTTGAAAGTTCTTCTGCTGTTTCGTAAATGGCTTTGTATACAATTTCAATCTTATCCTCGTCCAGACTAGAGAATGCTACACGCAAGGTGCTTTTATCAATTGATATTGTACCGATTCCTTTTTCTTTAAGCAACTTCTGTCTTAATTCTTCAGCGTCAATTTTTTTTGTGTTGAAAGACATAAAGTAGCCGGAGTTAAAAGGCAAAGCTTCAATAGCGTCGCTTGTGTGACTTGTTACGAATTTTTTTACAAGGTCATAGCGGGCTTCAAGAATCTTTCTGAATTCAACTTTTTCCAAATCCATTTCAGGATCCTGATAAGCTTTTAAAAGCAATGACTGAGGAACTGTTGATGAACATGAAACTGAAGAGCGGATAACTCCCATCAATTTTTTTACAAGGGCATCATATTCTGCTTCTGTCATTCCCTTTGAAGCGAAGGTAATAAAGCCTGTACGGAAGCCCCAGACAAAATCTTCTTTTGTAGGACCGTCAATTTTTGCGGCTAAAACATTCGGATGAAGGTCTGCCAGGTAAGCAAAAAGTGACTGGCTTTCAACATCTTTTTCGTAAGCAAGGCCAAAATATGCGTCGTCGCACCAGACCATCACTTTTGTTCCGCCTTCTGCCAGCTCCTTTACAATTTCTACAATCTTTTTTGCTTCCTGAACTGTAGGGCTGTAGCCTGAAGGATTTTGCGGGAAGTTGAGCAAAACTCTTACTGAACCAGATTTTGCTTCTTTTTTGAGGGCTTCTTCCAATCCTTCAATATTGAATTTTCCATCTTTGAACATTTCAAACTGAACGAATGGAGCATTGCGTCTTGCGTTTGCAATAAGAACGTAATTGTCCCAACTAGGGTTTGCCGCAATAAGTGATTTGCTTTCATCAAGAAAAAGATCGGCAAGGTAAGAAATGCCTGCGGTTAAACCTGGAACAACAACTGGCATGGAAAAAGATTTGCCCTTGAGTGAAGGATTTTTCTTAATCATGGTATCTTTCCAGATTTGCCTTAGGTCAGCATTTCCGGCAGTTGGTGCGTAAGCAACAAGTTCGCGCGAAGTCAAAAGAGGTACATTTTTGTGAACTGAAGGAAGAATTACCGGGGTGCCGTTTACAACTGTCATTCCGATTGTTGCATTTGCGGTGTTGCCAGATTTTTTTGCTTCTCCACTTTGAGCAATAATTCCCTTTGGAAAATAAATTCTCTGTCCAAGATCCGAGAGTAAACTACCTGCAGTAGTGTCTTTAAGAATTTCGTTTAATTCTTGTGCTAAAGGTGTTATCATGATATTGTAAGTATCTTAAAACATTGCCTCTGTGTCAAGAAAAAGCAAATGGCTTTTTGCATATTTATTGCTGATTTTTGCATATTTATGCATGATTTTGCGCTTTTTTCTATAGAAAGTGTAACTGTATGAAGTTTTATTTGTTTTTTTCCAAAGGCAGAATTTCCAGTCTGACTGGAGCATACTAAAAATAAATTTTTATACGGAAGGAAAAAATGGCACATTTTATTACAAAGAGCGAACTGGATGAATGTTCAGAATATATTCAGCGCTGTCGCAGTGAAGCCGCAAAACGCCTTGTAGGTCAGCTGGAAGTTGTAGATGGAATTTTAACAGCCCTTATTGCGGGTGGTCACATTCTTTTGGAAGGGGTTCCGGGACTGGCAAAAACACTTGCTGTAAAAACATTCGCTCAAATCTCTGGTCTTGAATTTAAGCGTATTCAGTTTACGCCGGATCTTTTGCCTGCTGACTTGACAGGTACCCTCATCTACCAGCAGCAAAGCGGAAACTTCAGCGTAAGAAAAGGTCCTATCTTTGCCAACATGGTTCTTGCGGATGAAATTAACCGTTCACCGGCAAAAGTTCAGTCTGCCCTTCTTGAATCCATGGCAGAAAGACAAGTTACAATTGGTGAACAGACATATCCTTTGCCAAATCCTTTTATTGTAATGGCAACGCAAAACCCAATCGAACAGGAAGGAACTTATTCTTTGCCGGAAGCAGAATTGGACCGTTTCCTGCTTAAACTCATTGTGCCTTACCCAAGTCCTGAAGAAGAACTGGAAATTGTAAAGACAAACGGCAATGCGGATAAAATTCCAGTCAACCGTGTTTTTGACAGCCAGGCTCTTTTAAAATGCCGCGAAGCAGTTGATGCTATTTCTGCGGATGATAAAATTCTTAGTTACATTGTTTCTATTGTAAGTGCGACACGTCCTAGACCAGAAGAAAACGAAGGTAAGCATACAGGCCCTGTAAATAAAAAGAATGATATTCTTCACTACATTTCTTTTGGAGCTTCTCCACGTGCGGGAATTGCCTTGTTGCAGTGTGCAAAAGTTTCAGCACTCTTTTCAGGTAGAAGTTTTGTTCTTCCGGAAGATGTTCAAAATGTTGCTGCTCCTGTTTTGCGCCACCGCCTTGTTTTAAACTACGAAGCTTCGGCAGACAGTGTAAGTGCAGATGATTTAATTTCTAAGATTATAGATTTTATGCCTGTTCCTTAAAGG
>CAVCWN010000295.1:0-11322 GCA_963605975.1 Desulfovibrionaceae bacterium
ATAAACCGTGTAAATGTCCCCGGCATGTGAAAGAATAAGAGCATTGCCTAAAGTTGAATTAAAGCCTGAAAAAGCGTCATCACTTTCGTTTATTTGAAGAATGACTTTGCCGGCTTCACTTGAATAAACTTCTTCCTGTCCCTGAAAAATTATAGAAGTTTCCAGTGTGCCGCCCCTATACTGACCAAAGTTTGAAATAATGGTTCCAGCTTCCCTGTTTTTGTTAGGCCAGTCAAAGGCAAAAGAAAGGGAGGAAATCATAAAAAAAAGAAAAGTGAGCACAAAGCGGGATTTCAAATTTTTCCTTTCAGAGATATTTTTTTTATTTTCAAAATTTAATCTTTTCATATTCATTTTCCCTTAATTTCGATTTTTAGAGGCTCCATTTACAAAGTACTTTCCACCCTGCCTATTTTCTTGAAAGTGTCAGCTTGGAAATTTTACCATCGCGGCCTAGAAAAACATTATTTCCCCTCACTTGAACAAAAGCGCTTTCTGCATTAAAAGCAAGTTTTCCTGCAAAGTGATTGTAAGGTTCAAGGAAGGTAAGTGTGTATTCGCTTTTATCCTTCGTAAGAAGAAAGGCCACTTTACTGTCACTACTAAATTCCAGTTGCTTTACCAGACCCGGAATTTCATATTTGTAGGATTTACAGTTTTTCAAGTTTACAATACCAAGACCATCTGTGTAATCGTAGTAAAGGACATTGCCGTTAAACTTCATAAATGTCTGTCTTGTAAGGTCACTGTCAAAATATTCTGTGTAAAGAATTTTAGGCTTTCCATCTTCCTCTAGGGCAATTTCTACCCTCTGCCTGTCAAGGCCTGTAATGTAAGCGCAGTATTTTCCGTCATCAGAAAGGACCAGACCGTAAATAATGTTTACAGAAGACCCGCCCGGAATAAAATTCATTTTGAGGACACCATTTGAATCAAAAACTTTTATGCTGCCATCAGCGTATCCCGCAGCCGTTCCACCCCTGGAAGAAGAAATAGCCGTAAGCGGTGAATAAGATTCCTGCAAAAACAATTCATTACCTTTTAGATCAAACTGGGCCAGGGAAGTGCCACCCGGAAGAAGAACATAAATTCTGTCCTGACTTAAAAAAGGAAAACCTTCTTCGTTAATACATGAAACTTTTTTTCCATCCGGACCGTAAACATAAAAAGAGGCAGAGTCCTCGCTGTAAGAAGTCCAGTAATTTTCTGTAATGCAAGCCTTGTAGTCAAAGTCGTATTTTGAATAAATTTTCCCATCCTGACTAAAATAGCCCAGTTGATTTTTAAATTTAAATGGGACTAAGTCCTCTCCTTTAACCGCAGAAACTTGGTCATCAAAAGTATTAATAGTCCAGTCAGCCTTAAGGTTGTATTCCCTGGTCAAAGGCTTGGCCGCAAAAATTATATATAAAATCACAAAGGCAAATGGAATTATGATAAGATGCGCAATTCTTTTTTTCTTTCTCATGATTAGAAAAATATATTAAAAGGTCCAAAAACTTACAAGACTTGTTTTTTCTTCTTCTTTTGGAGAAGGCGTATTTCGTAACGGCTTTTCGCAGTTCCGGCTTTCGCCTCCATGCCTCCACTTCGTTTCGGCACATGCCTTGGGCATGCTGCTCCAATCCGGCTAGTGGTGTTTTATTTTAGGAAATAATTTTTAGCTTTCCCAGCGGGAGTTCATTTTTGCGAATTTAAAACCAGTTTTCTCTATTCAAAATTCATCCTCTTTCGGTGGTGGATTTTGAAAAGAGACAAACTTTTTTCGCAACAAGAACAGTAAGTCTATTTTTTTAATATTGCTAAAATGCACGGAGCCGGGGTTCTAAAAAAGTGCGACATTGGAGCGAAAGCTCCACCGGAGCACTTTTTTTAGCTTTCCCGGCGGGAGTGCATTTTTGCGAATTTAAAACCAGCAAAACTATGTTTATTTTTTATTTTACAAAAGAAGAATTTCTTTACAAAATACGCCTAGCCGGCCGTGAAGCCAGGCCGGAGGCCGTCCGAAGGACCGCGCGCAGCAAGTGGCACAAGGGCCGTTTAACAAATGGCGGTATGCTTTAAAAAAAGAAAAATAAAATTGGCCTGCATTTACGAAAGGAATTTGTTGACAAATGAAAGAAAACCTTGCAAAATATTACTGTATAATACAGAAAGATCCCTGAAAAAATGGGAAAAAAGGAACTGTGATGGAAGACGATATTCTTACTATTGAAGAAGTGGCCAAATATCTTCGTGTCAGTGAAAGGACGGTTTATGATTGGGCGCAAAAGGGGGAAATTCCTGCCGGTAAAATTGGGACTGTCTGGAGATTTAAGAAATCGGAAATTGAAAAATGGGTTAATGACAGGCTTTCTTCTGGTTTAAAGACTGATAAAAGTCAAACTATACAGATTAAAAATATTCTTTCGCCTGAAAGGATTGTTTTTTTGAACCACGAAACCAAGCATGATGCTCTTGTTAAACTGGCTGAAGTTTTGTCTACGGCTCCTCAAATAAAGGATGGCCGCGAACTGGTGGAACAGATTCTTAAGCGCGAAGAGCTTATGTCTACTGCTATTGGCAGGGGCATTGCTATTCCTCACGTGCGCCTTTCTTCTGTTACGGATCTTGTTATGGCTGTGGGAATTTCTAAATGCGATATTATTGATTTTCAGTCTATTGATGATGTGCCGGTTAGGCTTTTGTTTATGCTTGCGGCGGCTCATGACCAGCACAGCTATTATTTGCAGACTATTTCTTTCTTGAGTTCAAAATTAAAAAATTCCCAGTTGATGGCCTCTCTTTTGCAGACACAAGACCGGTTAGAGGCCTACCGCCTGTTAATCGAATAGATTTTTTTTTGAAGGCATTTTCTTTTTTAGAAGATGCCTTTTTTTAGAATATGCCTTTTTTTATGGGAACTGGACTTCAATCCATTCGCTTTGATTGTCTTCGTCCGCGGATATTTTTCCCCATGTCAGGCCTTTTGCGGTTGTTTCCCCCATCAAATATTTTTTTCCGTTAACGCTAAAGGAGTGGCCCGGGTGGCTTGAAACAAAACCTGCCATGGCATGTGAATAGGTGGCGCTTACAAAAATAAGGGCATCCTGGTTCATGTGTGTTAAAAGGACGGCTAAGAGCATGCTTCTTGAGTCACAGTCACTGCCGCTGCCTTGGACTATTGCCAGTGGTGAAATAAAGTCTGAGTATGTTTTTTCCCTTTCGTAGTGCATTTCCTGGGTCCAGCTTAAAAGTTTCTGGGCCAGATCTGTTTCGTCACTGCAGTCTGGGGCCAGGCTGTTGTAAATGTCAAAGGCGCACTTTCTTAAAGGGCTGTAGCAGTCTTTAAAAATCATTCTGTAGTAGCGCTGCCATGCTTCTTTCCATGTGGCTTTTGAAGAACACGCTTCTAAGACTTTGAATTCTCTTTCGACCAGGGCCTGGTTTATTTTTGCATCATTTTCATGGATGTAACTTTCTATTTCTTTACCACCGATTGTAAGGGTAACTTTTTTCTTTTCGCCTCTTTCGAATTTTGGGTATTTGTAACTGGTGTAGAGGCCGCTTTCGTAATAAGAACCCGCATCTATAAAAACAGCGTCAAGCAGGCTTGTCAAAAAATCGTCATACTTTTGAGCATTGTTTTTTTCACACCATGTGGCAAGAAATAAATTGCCTTTGTCAAAGGGTAAGGTGAATGTTGCGGCATAGCCTGAAATTTCTTTTCCTGACATTTTACCGCTTATTTTAGCAAGGCTGCTTTTTTGGTTTCTCCAGTCAACAGTGGAAGAAGTGCCTTTCAGGGAAAGTTTTGAAAGTGTGTCATCCATGCATTTTTGGTTTGAACCGAACCTTTTGTAATTGTAAATTCTTATGATTGCAGTTAATGGAAAGTCTTTGTTTTTTAGAAGGACGCCTTTTCCGTCACTTGTCATGTCTTCTACATAAAAACCTTCCGGAAAGTCAAAGGCAAGGTCCTGGTAGCCTTCAAGACCCAATCTTTCAGAAAAAGAAAGGGATGCTGCCAAAAAGAAAATGGAAATCACTAAAATTTTTTTTATGCTTTTTAAAAACATGCTTGTCATTTTTTTCTACCTCAACTATATTTCGGCTTATGAAAGCCATTTCTGTAATTTTTGAAAACGATGAAATTCTTTTAGTAAACAAATCCTCCGGCCTTGCTGTCCAAGGGGGCAAAGGAATTTCACACCCATTAGATGAAGAACTTTCAAGACAACTTGGTTACAAAATACATTTAGTTCACCGCTTAGACAAGGACACTGAAGGAATTTTGATTGTGGCAAAAAGCGCGGCTAGTGCTTCAAAGTGGACAAAGCTTATTTCTTCAAAAGAGGTTCAAAAGGAATATAGTGCTATTTCTTTTGGTCTTCCAAGGGTGAATGGAAAAATATTGAAGGAAGGCCTTTTGGAAAGCAATATTGAAGCTCATGGCAGGGAAGTTTTTGCAAAAACATATTTTTCTGTGTTAAAAAGCGCGGATGTCATTATTGAAAAAAAAGTGGAAGGTCAGGAAGACTCTGGTGAAAAAATCAAGATGCAGCTTTCTTTGATTAATTTAAAACTTGCAACCGGCCGCATGCACCAGATTAGAATCCAGATGGCAGAAGCGGGGTCTCCTCTTTGTGGGGATGATTTGCACGGAAATTTCAAACTGAATAAAATCCTCAAAAAAGAGGGCTGTAAAAAACTTTGCCTGGCTGCCAGAAAGTTGACAATTCCCCTGGATGGAAAAATGCGCACTTTTGAAATCCCCCTGCCAGACCACATGCAAAGCCTTATTGACAGATTTTTTTAGAATGTATATATTTAGTTAACATTTTAACAAACATTAAGATGGAGCCCCAAAAAAAGGCTCCTTTTTTATTGTTTAAGACTTTGTCTTTTATTAAGGAGTATTTTTTGGAATATAAAGCACTGTCAGAAATTCCATACTTTCTGGAATGTCAGAAAACGGTCGAAGCGGAAGGTTATACTTTAATAGAACTTAGCCTTCAGCCTCATAAAAATATGGTTCATGTAAGCCTTGTCATTGCAAATAAAGATGCTAAAAAAGACATAGGCCTTAGCGACTGTTCAAAAGTACACCATGCTTTACAGCCAAAGCTTCTTTATCTTTTGGGAAAATCTGAAGATGATTTTTCAATGGAAGTTTCTTCTCCTGGTTTGGAGCGTAACATAAAAAATGCAGCGGAGTTTGCCTTTTTTATTGGCCGTGACATCCGTGTCTGGGACAAAAATTCAAATGATTGGGTAAAGGGAATTATTAAAGCTTGTGATGAAAAAGAAATCACTTTAATCCTTCAAGATGATGAAAGTGAAAAAAGTGGGTCTTCATCAGAAAACGCAGGTGAAAAAACTCTTGCCTATACTGATATAGCAAAAGCAAAATTTATTCATTTATAGGGGGCCAGTATTATGGCAGTTAAGGGAAAATCTAGAAGCAAGGCAGCTAAAGAATCAGAGATGGCTGGAGCCGTAAAGGGGCTTTTGGCAAAGGGAATGACAGAAGATTCAATTAGAACTTCTGTTGAAGCAGCTCTTAGGGCAGCTTTTAAAAAGAGATTTGGTACTGTTGACAATTGTGTAATTCGTTTCGCTGATGATCTTTCATGGGTAAAAGTTTTTGCAAGAAAGGTTGTTGTTGACGGAGTTTATGACCCTTCTCAGGAAATTGAACTTGAAGAGGCTGTTGAATTGAATCCGGATGCCGCTGTGGGAGATGAACTTGAAATTGAAATTGATCCTAAGGTAGAATTTGAAAGAGCGGCTGTTTCCCAGGGTAAGCAGATTGCTCACCAGGGCTTGAACGAAAATTACAAGGACGCCCTCTATAACGAATATAAGTCAAAGCTGCACCAGGTGATTACTGGTTACTTCATTAAGTATGGCAGAAATGATACAATTTTTGTAAATGTAGGAAGCGGTCTTTTGGGTAAGGTTTCTGCGGATGATGATGAAAAGGCAGTTGCTGTTGAAGGAGTTTTGCCAAAGAAATTCCAAAGTCCGCGTGAAGTTTACGAAAAGGATGACAGAATTCAGGCCTATGTTACAGAAATTAAAAAGACAAATTCTGGAATACAGGTTGTTTTAAGCCGTTCAGATCCAGAACTTGTAAAAATCAGTTTTGAAAATCAAGTGCCTGAAATTTCGGATGGAATTGTTCACATTTACAAGGTTGTTCGTGAAGCAGGTTACCGCGCTAAAGTTGCAGTTTATTCAGATAAAATTGATGTTGATCCAGTTGGCGCCTGTGTTGGTCAAAAGGGCCAGCGTATTCAAAATGTAATTCGTGCTCTGGATGAAAAAATTGATGTTTTAAGATATGATGAAGATCCGCATGTCTTTATTGCAAACGCCCTTCTTCCGGCAGAAATAAACAGGGTTGTAATTACAAATCCTGAAACAAAGGAAGCAAAGGCTATTGTTTCAGATTCGCAGTTTTCTATTGCAATTGGTAAGGGAGGACAGAATGTTCGCCTTGCAAATAAACTGTGCGACTGGAACATTGATGTTATTACAGAAGCTCAGGCTGCTGAAATGGATCTTACAGAAAGTCAGTCACGCAAGGTTGCCCAACAGCTTTTTACAGATACACCAGAAGAATCAACAGACGAAACTGTTCTGGTTTCTACACTTGAAGGCATTGCCCCTAGAGTTGCAGAACTTATCAAGGGCAGCCAGTATGATGATGTTGTAGCCTTCCACGATGCAGCTGCAGATTCTTCTATAAATATACCTGGTCTTTCTCAGGAAGATATTGATGCTGTAAATAAGATTATCTTTGAAAACTTTGAGTTTGAAGAAGAAGGTCCTGCCGCAGAAGAAGAAAATCCTCAGACAGAAGTTAGTGAAGACGAAAGTCAGGAGGAAGAAGGTCTTGTTGAAGGTGATGAATTTGAATGTCCTGAATGTCACTCTGTAGTACAATATCATTTGGGTATGACAAAGTGTCCGGAATGTGGAGTTGAACTGGCTTTTGAGTAATGGCGGGTTCAAGGTAAAAGAGACAAGGGAAAGGAATAGCGTATGGCGGAAAGTGAAAACAAGGAAGAAAAAAAACTGGAAGTTAACTTAATCAAGAAAGAAAATAAAAGCGACGGTCAGCCTAAGGGGGACGTTTCTTCAAGTACTGCTTCTCCAAAGAAGAAGGTGCTTGTAAAAAGAAAGACTGTAAGCTCGGCCCCTGCTGCAAGCCCTGCAAAGGAACCTAAAAAGGACGGTGTCAGGGTTGTAGCCAAGAAGGCGAGTGTAAAAACTCCTAAGACAGAAGAATCTGCTCCAGTAAAAGAAAATGTAAAGACTGAAAGTCTTGCTGGTGCAGAAAAGGCTGGTGTAAAAAATGCTGAAGTAAAAAGTGAAGTAAAGACAGAGGCAAAAGATGATTCAAAGGCAGAAGTTAAAACGGAAGCTAAAAAAGAATCCAATCAGCTGCCTTCTCAGACAACTGCTCAAAGCGTAAACAGCCGTGGACAGACTACTTTTGAACTTCACAGTGTGCGCCCTAACGTAAAGGCCGGAAACTTGAGTGACAAGCCTCGCCGTCCATACCAGGGCAGACGCGATGGTCAGGGTGGATTTACAGGTGCCCAGGCCAGGGAAGGCTACCAGAGCCGCGAAAGAGAAAACCGCTCTTATGGAAATGGACAGGGTGGCTATGGCAACCGCCAGGGTGGCTTTCAGGGTAACCGTCAGGGTGGTTATGGTAATCGCCAGGGTAATTTCAATGGTAACCGTCAGGGCGGATTCAATAATGGCAACCGCCAGGGTGGTTTCCAGGGTAATCGCCAGGGAGGATTTAACAACGGTCAGGGTGGACAGAGAACTTCATTTAATGCTGGACGCCCAAATTCTTCCTTTAAGCCGGGTTTTGGACCAGGCCGTCCTTTTGGAGATGCTTCTCAGTCACTTGCTGCAAAATCACCTGCAAAGAAGCAATTTAAAGGAAAAAAGCAAGTCTACAGAAAAGAACGTGAAGAGGAATTTTCAGAGGACGAACTTAATCAGCTTAAGAAGAAGGATACAACTCCAGTTTCTGTTGTTCCAGAAAGCATTGATATTATGGAAACAGTTTCTGTTTCTGATCTTGCAAAAAAGATGAATCTTAAGGCAAGCGAAATTATTGGTAAGCTTATGTCTATGGGAATGATGGTTACAATCAACCAGTCAATCGATTCGGACACGGCTACAATTCTTGCTGATGAATATAATTGTAAAGTTCACCTTATTTCACTTTATGATGAAACACTTATTGAAAGTGATAAGGGTGTTGAAGGCGGCGAAGTTACCCGTCCTCCAATTGTTACAGTAATGGGCCACGTTGACCACGGTAAAACAAAGACTCTTGACGCCATTCGTAACGCCCATGTTGCTGAAGGTGAAGCAGGCGGTATTACCCAGAAGATTGGTGCCTACATGGTTTCTACTCCAAAGGGTGACATCACTTTCCTTGATACTCCAGGTCACGAAGCATTCACAATGATGAGAGCCCGCGGTGCTCAAATTACAGATATTGTTGTTCTGGTTGTTGCAGCAGATGATGGAGTTATGCCTCAGACTCTCGAAGCAATTGACCACGCTAAGGAAGCAAAAGTTCCTATCATCGTGGCTGTAAACAAAATTGATAAGCCGGATGCAAATCCTGACAGGGTAATGACTCAGCTGTCAGAAAAGGGGCTTACTCCTGAAGCATGGGGCGGTGACACCCAGTATGTAAATATTTCTGCATTAAAGCGTGAAGGTATTGATGATTTGCTTGATGCCATTTTGATTCAGGCTGAAATGCTTGAACTGAAGGTCCAGTATGACTGTCGTGCAGAAGGTAAAGTTATTGAAAGTCGCATTGACCAGGGACGCGGTGTTGTTGCATCCGTAATTGTACAGCGTGGAACTTTGCGCACAGGAGATCCTTTTGTTGCAGGAATTTATGCTGGCCGTGTAAGAGCTCTCTTTAATGATAAGGGACAAAAAATCGATCAGGCAGGCCCTTCAACTCCAGTGGAAGTTTTGGGAATTGAAAGCATGCCAAATGCAGGTGATCCATTCCAGGTAACAGAAACTGAAAAAGAAGCCCGCGCTTATGCTGCAAAAAGACAGGAACTCAAGCGTTTTGAAGCAGCCAAAGCTGTTAAGAAAACATCTCTTGACACCCTCTATGACGATATTGCTGACAGTGAAGTTAAGGAACTTAAAGTTATTATCAAGGCCGATTTGCAGGGTTCAGCAGAAGCGCTTAAATCTTCTCTTGAAAAACTTACAACAAGGGAAATCCGCCTTTCTGTTATTCACTCAAGTGCCGGTGCCATTAACGAATCAGATGTTACTCTGGCCGCTGCCGATTCAAATGCAATTATCATCGGTTTCAACGTTCGTCCTACTCCAAAGGCAAAGGCGCTTGCAGAAGAAGAACAGGTTGAAATCAGAAAATACAATATCATCTACAAGTGTGTTGAAGAAATTCAGCAGGCTATGGAAGGTATGTTGCAGCCGGATACAAAGGAAGAAGTTACCGGTATGCTGGAAGTGCGCAATACCTTCAAGGTGCCAAAGGTTGGTCTTATTGCAGGATGTTACGTTACAGACGGTATTGTTAAAAAGACAAGCAGCGTAAATGTTATTCGCGATGGCCTTGTTAAGTTTACAGGTAAAGTTGCTTCACTCAAAAGATTCAAGGACGATGCAAAGGAAGTTCGTGAAGGATTTGAGTGCGGTCTTGGTATAGAAAATTACCAGGATTTGCAGATTGGTGATCAAATTGAAGCATTCGAACTTGTAGAAGTTAAAAGAAAGCTTGGACAGACGCTTGCTGAAGAAGCAGCTGAAAAAGAAAAGCACAGCGCTCCTGTGGAAAGCGAATCTGAGTAATTCATCCTGGCTCTAAAAAAAAGTCTCTGGAAAATTCAGTTTTCAGGGGCAAGCTTGAATTGATTTTTAGGGCCAGCTTTAGAAGGAAATATAATGGGACAGTACAGATTACTGCGCTTAGGAGAGCAGATTAAGCAGGAAATTGCAACAATGATTGTAAGACGCGAAATCAAAGATCCTCGCGTAAACGAATTTCTTACAATTGAAAGAGTTGAAGTGTCCGCTGACCTTTCATACGCAAAAGTTTTTGTTTCATCTTTTATGGATGACAAGGCTGTTGAAAGAGGAGTGCAGGGCTTGCAAAATGCGGCTGGCTTTATTCAATCTTCAATTGCAAAAAAACTTTCAATTTACAAATTTCCTAAATTTACTTTTCTTGCAGATTTTTCCATGCGTAAGGGCTACGAAATGGTTCAAATTCTTAACGCTTTGGAAAAAGAATCAAATGAAAAAAAGACTGGTGGTGACTTGAAATCTTCTTCAAGTGCAGCAGAGTCTGGTAAAAAAGAGGCAGAAAATCCTGATGGCAAAGAATAATAAAAATCATTCTAATCCTTCAGGAATGCTGCTTCTTGCAAAAAGAAGCGGCATTACTTCTTTTTCTTCACTTTTTAGCGTTAAGCATGCGCTGAATACGGAAAAAGTTGGCCACACCGGCACTTTGGATTCTTTTGCAGACGGCCTTCTTGTAGTTTTAACAGGTGGCCTTACTCATCTTGTTCCTCACATAACTTCTTTTAAAAAGAAGTATCTTGCGGTCATTTGTTTTGGAAAAGAAACTGATACTTTTGATCCTTGCGGGGCTTTTACAAAAAAAGGTAAGGCTGTTACAAGAAGTCAGCTGGAAAGTGTAATTGGAGAATTTTCTGGTGCCCTTTTACAGACACCGCCTCTTTATTCTGCAGTGCATGTTGACGGAATGCGTGCTTCGGATTTGATGAGACAGGGGAAAGAAGTAAAAATTGAAGCGCGGCAGATTTTTGTTTACGAAAATAAAATCTTAGATTTTAGGGAAGCAAGTCAAGAGGATTCTAGTTCTTACGCCCTTTTAGAAATTACATGTTCCAAGGGTACATACATTCGGGCCCTTGCCAGGGACATTGCTTTGCGCTTAGGAACATGCGCCCATCTTTGCGCTTTAAGGCGAAGTGCAATTGGTCCTTTTTCTTTAGAGGATGCTGCTTTAAGCGAAGACCTTGAAGATTTTACAATTGATTTTGCTTTAAAAAATGAAGAAAAAATGATTGCCCTTAACGAAAAAATCCTTCGTGATCAAAAAGAAAATGCAGGAAAGGGTAAGGCAAAAAAAATTCTTTCTGATGAAGAAAAAGAAAAATCAGAAAATGAAAATATAAAAATCCGCAGCCACTTTATGCCTTTTACAAAAGACTTGGCTTTTAAATGCGGTTTTGAAGCAGATGAAATTAAGGCGGAAGATGAAAACGCTTTTTTAAACCC
>CAVCWN010000296.1:0-4104 GCA_963605975.1 Desulfovibrionaceae bacterium
GCTTTGGAAAATAACCTTGACAGGTCATCCCTGATGATTTCGATTGGGGGCGGAGTTTTAAGTGACATGACAGCTTTTGCGGCCTCTGTTTTTAAAAGGGGAATTGATGTTGATTTTGTTCCCACAACACTTTTAAGCATGGTTGACGCAGCAGTTGGCGGAAAGTCTGGCTGTGATTTTGAAGGATATAAAAACATGGTGGGCACCTTCCACCCTGCAAAAAATCTTTACATATGGCCTTCTTTTGTAGAAAGTCTGCCGGAAAATGAATTTCTTTCGGGACTGGGTGAAGCCATAAAAACAGCCCTTCTTTTCAGCGGGGAAACAGTCAAAATGTTTGAGGAAAATGTAGAAAAAGTCCTTTCCCGCGACAGTCTGGTACTTGAAAAAATAATTGAAGAATGTGTTAAAGCAAAAGCCCTTGTTGTTTCGGAAGATTTCCGGGAAAAGGGCCAGAGGGCTTTTTTAAATCTAGGCCACACATTTGGACACGCACTTGAAGCAGTTGCAGGACTGGGAAAAACGACTCACGGCCAGGCTGTCTGTTGGGGAATCATGAGACAAGCCCAACTTGCTAAGAATTTAAAAATCTGCCAGGAAAGTTACACAAAGAAAGTAGAAAATCTTTTGTCTGCCTATGGATATGACACCTCTGCCTTTCCAAAAGTGCTTGCCGAATATTCAAAAAATCAAAATCAAAAAGAAGAAAAAATTGACCTTCTTTTAAAGGCCATGCACAAAGACAAAAAAAATAATTCATCTTCACTCATAAGATTGATTTTGCAGGAAGACATTTGTAAAACAAAAATAATTTCTTTAGATGAAAATGAAATTGTAAAAGTTCTAGGGTAAATAAAATGGAAAAGGAACACTATTTTGATTTTGCAGCAACCGCTCCCCTTGACGAGGAAATTGCAAAAGAAGCACTTGAAATTTCTCTTGACCACTGGGGAAACCCTTCCAGCATTCACGCTGCTGGAAAAGACGCCAGAATCTATCTTGAAAAAGCAAGAGAAAATTGCGCAAAAGTTTTGGGCGTAAAAGCAGAAAAACTTTATTTTACCTCTGGCGGTACAGAAAGTGACCACATTCCCCTTTTGAGCATTTTAAATCGTCCGCAAAAAGGATCTATCCTTTTAAGTTCCATTGAACATCCGGCATTAAGAGAAATGGCAAAAGCGATTACAAACTGCGGCTGGCAAGTCATAAGCGTAAAGTCAGACAAAAACGGTTTTGTAAAAGCAAAAGACATTTTAGAAAAGATTCAGGAAGACACAGCTTTTGTCACAGTCATGGCTGTAAATAACGAAACAGGGGCAGTTCAGGAAATTTACAAAATTGCAGACATGCTAGCCCACAATGAAAAATTTTCCAGAAAACCATTTTTCCATGTGGATTGCGTTCAGGCAGCAGGAAAAATTCCACTTGATTTAAATTATCCGGGAATTGATTCAGCCGCTTTTTCGGCACATAAAATTTCAGGCCCAAGAGGAATTGGCCTTTTGTACTTGGCAAAAGAAATTACCCCATTTTTAAGGGGTGGCGGTCAGGAAAAGAAAATCCGTTCTGGAACAGAAAATCTTTTTGGCGCCTGGGCCATGTCTAAGGCACTGGAAAAATATTATATCTGCCAGGAAAATGCTCTGGCCATGGACCGCTACAAAAAACAGGAAACCTATATTGAAGATTTTATTTCTAAACTTTCACAAATAAAAGCATGCTCAATTATTCCAAAAATCCGCAGCAACAAAGAAGAATGTTTAAAAGAAGGCCTTAACTTTTCACCGTGGATTTTGCAGGCTTCTTTTAAAGGCATTCCGGGCCAAGTGATGGAAAGGGCCTTGAGCGAAAAAGGATTTTACATTTCTACGGGAAGTGCATGTTCACAAGGCAGACACGAACGCCCCGTCTTAGACGCAATGGCTTTGTCTAAAGACGAAAAAGAAAGTGCCGTAAGATTCAGCTTTGGTGCCCCTTCCACAAAAGAAGGAATGGATGCATTATTCCAGGCAGTAAAAGAAGTTTGCAAGGATTTTTCTGTTGACTAAGGCCATTCCTAAAAGATTTTAACTTTTCGCCTTACTTTACTTTTTTTTCTTAAAGTGGTATAAGAGAAAAATCAAATCTTAAATAAAATCCATTTCATTTTTAGGGAAGGAGTGACTGCAAAAAACAGTCACAAGGAAGGTAAAGTATGGGAACAATTAGAGGCGAACTTTTTACACAGCAAGTCAATCTTGACAACCGCTCTTATTTCTTCAACGTAAAAGAAAACCGCAACAACGACATCTTTTTGCAAATTGTAGAAAGTAAAATCAAAGACGGCGAAGATGACAGACGTGCGATTGTAGTTTTTTCCGAAGACATGCAAAAGTTTTGCAAAGGACTTGAAGATTCTCTTGCTTACATTGAAAAGGAAGAAAAAGACCGCAAAAAGCAAAAGGCAGAAAAGAAAGCTGCAAAAGATGCAAAGTATTCAAAATCAGCAGACACTTCTGGCGCAAAGAAGAAAGTCCTTCGCAGAAAAGGTGAAAGCCGCCTGGTCGCAGAAAAAAGGGCCGAACGCGAAGCCGAAAAAGAAGTGGACGGAATAAAGCGGTCCGGCAAAGTTTTGCACGTGGTTTCCAAAAGAAACAATTCCAAAGTCGAAGAATTTTAATTTTAAGAAAGCAGTCCAAAAGCGGGCTGCTTTTTTTTATTTTTTTTTGAAGCATACCGTCTTTTGTTTAACGGCCCTTGCAGCCTTTGCTAGAAACGGAGCACATTCGTGCTTGTTGCAAATACCGCTAACGCTCATCCCACACGTCTTTGCCGTGTGGGACTTCGGGCTTCCAGGGCCGGCTATGCTGATTTTGAAAAGAAAATGCTTTTTTTCGTAAAGAAGATGCGCACAGCTTCGCAGCGCAGCTGCTCAGCTTCTTCGCTAAAAAGTGGCTTCGAAAGTTTTTCCAGTCTTCGGCTGTCGCTCAGCATCTCGCGAGTTTTTCTCACCTTTTGGCCGTCGCTCATCATAGGGCCGGATAGGCGGTTTTTGTAAAGAAGTTCTTCTTTTGTGAAACAGTTGCGCCATGGAGAGGCACATTCTTTAAACCGAGTGCAAGAATTGCGTAAGCAATTGTTGCATGCCAAGGCTGGCACATTTTGTAAAATACAAAAATAGGGAAAGTTTTGCTGTTTTAAAATTCGTTTGAATGCACTCCCGCCAGGAACCTAAAAAGTGGCTCAGCTGGAACAAGCTCCAATGTCGCAGAAAATCAGAAGCCCAACTCCGCGTATTTAAGCCCGCCCTTAACAACAAAATCTTTTTTTTCCGCAAACAAAGTCCCCTGTTAAGAAAAAATAATTATCTCCGCCTTCTGTCGGCCACTTGAGATGGCCCGGCGGCATCGATAATTATTTTTATTTTATTTTAGGCCTTTAGGCCTTTTTATTTTTTTTACTTTAAGAACTGGAACGAACCAGACGAAAACCAATCGGGCTGTCGCGGCTAGACGGCGAGTAGTTGAAGCGGTCGCAAACACACGCGTAGCAGGCGCTGTAGCGCCAAAAGCCGCCACGCAAGACGCGACTAGAGCCAGACTGGGCGCCAACTGGATTCTCCGCAGTTCCTGTAGATATCGCATCCCACCAGTCATAACACCATTCCGCTACGTTTCCACTCATGTCGTAAAGGCCTAAGCGGTTTGATTTCTTTTGGCCTACTTCGTGAGTCCCCCTTCCTGAAGGATTTTTTGAAGTTGTTACATCACTTTCACCTGTTGTTCCGCTATCATTATTGTAACAGTACCAGCCTACGGCATCTAAGCCGCTGTTTTTAGATGCATTGTAAGCAACGCCGCTTGCTTTAGCTGCACCACTAAATGTGTAGTTCCAATCATCTTTGCTTGTGTCACCGCCACGGGCAGCGTATTCCCATTCGGCTTCTGTTGGCAGGCGGTATCCGTTTGCGTTTTTGTCAAAAGTTACGTCTGCTGCTGTAATATGATTATCACTTACACTTGTAACTGTAATTGTATATTCAGGGGTCAGACCTTCTTTTTCGCTTTTTACATTACAAAAATATACTGCGTCATACCATGTTACACCTTCTACTGGCCGCCTGCC
>CAVCWN010000297.1:0-16153 GCA_963605975.1 Desulfovibrionaceae bacterium
ACTCCCGACCCACAGATTAAGAGTCTGTTGCTCTACCAGCTGAGCTAATCGCCCTTGATTCTTTCGGTTTTACGGTTTTTAGCCGTATGCCTGAATTACGCCTGCGCCCGACAGGATTTGAACCTGCAACCTCCGGATTCGAAGTCCATTGCTCTATCCAGTTGAGCTACGGGCGCTAATCTTAGGTTACAAGACCTGCCGATAAAAGTATTTATCTTAAGGCGATAGGTCTGGGTGCCTGGTGGGGTTCGAACCCACGACAACCAGATCCACAATCTGGGATTCTACCGCTGAACTACAGGCACCATGTAATCGATGTGTT
Organism: Desulfovibrionaceae bacterium; assembly: GCA_963605975.1. Lineage (GTDB taxonomy): Bacteria > Spirochaetota > Spirochaetia > Treponematales > Treponemataceae > Treponema_D. Next base: position 323 of record CAVCWN010000297.1, read on the forward strand.
AAAATATATAATAAAAGTAATTTTTGTGTCAAGGTCTAATGACTTTTTTTGCGAAAAAAATATTTTTTTTGCCATTTTTTCTGCTGTTTCAAAGTGGGAAAAGAAGAAAATCTTTGTAAGAAAAACTTTTCTACTATAAAAATGTCCTGCGTCCGGGCCTGGAGTACCCGCGAAGGCAATTTCAATTGCCGAAGCGGAAGAAAAAAGCCGGGCTATTTGCCCGGCTTTTTTCTTTGAGGGTTACCGAAGTACGCAAGGACCGTCTTTAAATGCGCTTTCGCCCATAAAAAAAATATTAAAGTGAAAAAATCAAATTCCGATAAGTGAAATGTAGAGTTGTAATTTTTGCAAAAGGGGTTTTTATGCTGACTGAAAAAGAAAATGAAGTTTTGGAAATTTTGAAAAAGGAAGATGCTCTTTTGGATTCCATGCTGGCAGTTCAGGCAAAGATTCACACGAATATTCGCGAAAAAAAATGGGTGGAACTTGAAGATAATATTTATCAGTCGAAATTGATTTCGGATGCTTTTGTGGAAGCGGACGCTCTTCGTGACCAAGTGGTTGGAGACAATGTTTCTTTTTATTTTACGGATGAAGTTTTGCCCGTTTTTACAAGCGTAAGGTCTAAACTTTCAAAGAGCAAAATTGAAAATCAGGCACTGGCTTCTTATGTTGATGTGAGCAGAAAATTAATTCAGAATTTTATAGATGACTGTGCGGATTCAAAAAATGCTACAACTTATTCGCCAAAGGGATTTGTAAAACCTGAAGTTAAGAGTGTGATGGTAAACAGAGTTTTTTAGTGGCAAGGTAAAAGACAGGAGTTTTGTATGGCAAGTTCATTTGCAGGAATTGAAATTGGTAAAAGAAGTATTATGGCTCATTCAAGTCAGATTCAAACTGCGGGTCACAATATTTCTAATGCAGATACAGAAGGTTATTCAAGGCAGCGTGTTAATGTTACGACTTTTGAGCCTTTGTACAGACCGGATCTTGAACGCGCTGAAGTGGCAGGTCAGATTGGCCAGGGTACGGCAGAGCAGAGTGTGACTAGAATCCGCGATCAGCTGCTTGACACAAGAATTATTGCTCAGACAAACCAGGAATCTTACTGGGCTACAAGAGATTCTTACTACCAGATGATTGAAGAAGTTTATAACGAACCTAATGATGTTTCTGTCAGAACCAATATGGATAAATTCTGGCAGGCATGGCAGGAACTTTCAATTTACCCTGACAGTGATGCTGCCAGACAGGCAGTTGTTTCTCGCGGTGAAAGTTTGACTAATACAATTAATCAGCAGTACAAGAGTTTGCACGCAATTTCTGATCAAGTGAATTCGGATATTATTGCGACTGTTGACCAGGTGAATGATTATTCAAGGCAGATTGCTGCTTTAAATGGAGAAATTGTCCGGTCCCAGGCTATGGGAGATAATCCTAACGATCTTATGGACAGGCGGGATTTGCTTGTAGAAAAATTGGGTAATCTTGTAAATGTTACTGTGGACTCAAGTGATCCAGATGAGTTTATGGTTCACACAAATGGTCATGTTCTTGTGCAGGGCAGTAAGGGCCGCCAGATTGAAATTCAGGAAATCCTTGATAATAACGGTTATGGAAAATTAGTTTGGTCTGATACTGGTGATGATGCAGTTTTCGAAAGAGGTTCTTTGGGAGCCTTGCTGGAACTGCGCGATGTTGATTTAAGGCAGCAGATGCAGTCTGCAAATACGATGACACTGAATTTTATGGATCTGGTAAATGATGTGCACCGTTCTGCAATTGGAAAAAACAATACAAGTGGACTTGATTTTTTTACTCAGCATTATTTTGTTGATAATGCGAACGGAAATTATGACCGCGACGGCGATGGCCTTGAAGACACCTCTTACATTTTTAGAATTTCTGGAAGTCATTCACTTAAAGCTAGCGAGCAAATTGGCCTTTCTGGAACCATGACATTTAATGGGCCTGATGGTGACGTGAATGTTGTTTATTACCCGACGGACACTGTTGAAACTGTTGTAAATAGAATTAATGATTCTAATGCTGAAGTTAAGGCTTATCTTGACCGCAACAATAATCTTGTCCTTAAAGCAACGGCTTCTTCCAATATTGAAAATCCGGATTTTGTAATTCGTCATGTGGAAGATTCTGGTTTATTTTTGTCAGGATATGCGGGCATTTTGTCTGGAAGCGGGGCAGAAAATGCTTACGATTTTAATGGGGCAAATGCTGTTGAAGGACTGGCAAGTTCTAATTTTTCAGTAGCTCCTATTATGAATCCTGCTGAATATGTTGAAGTAAATTCCAGAATTATTTCTGACAAGCAGTGCGTTGCTGCGGCTTTCCCTAATGGTCAGGGATTTGCAGATGCTGCGGATGCAAGGGCGGCTGTTGAAATTGCAGCAATTAGAAATACAAAAGTGATGATTGGCGGTCAAAGAACATTCGATGATTATTTTGCAGATACTGTTACAGAAATTGGTCTTAAAGGTGAACAGTCTGCAAATCAACTGGCCAGCCAGAATGCCATTATGAATGATTTGCGTGATTTGCGGGACAGTATTTCTGGAGTAAATATTGATGAAGAACTTGCTGACATCATTAAGTTTCAGCATGGATATAATGCGGCGGCAAAATTTATTTCTGTTCAAGATGAACTTCTTGATACATTGATTAACCGCCTTAAAGTTTAAAAATCTTTAGGGGAATTAAAAAAATTATAAAGGTGATTTTTTTAGTTTTTTGTAAAGAATGTAATTTTTCTTGGAGGAAAAAATGCACAGAATCAGTTCACAGTTTAACAATAATGATACTCAATATAATCTTAGAAGCCAGGAAGTTAAAAATGCCCAGCTGAATCGCCAGATTGGAACGCAAAGTAAAATTGGTGCCCTCAGGGACGATCCTCTGGCTGCCGGTCACCTTGTGCGCTACCAGTCTTTCCTTTCAAGAATTAATCAGTTTCAAAAAAATGCCCAGACTTTGGCAGACGAATATAATGTTCGAGAAGGATACATTTCTCAAAATGTTGAAATTGTTCAGCGTGTAAGGGAACTTGCTGTTCAGGGTGCCAACGGAATTTATAACAAAGACGATTTAAAAAATATGGCTGTAGAAGTCAATGAACTTTTAAAGGAAATGGTTTCTAATGCAAATGCTTTGGGGCCAAACGGTGATTCACTTTTTGCAGGGACAAAAACTAAAGGTACGGCTTTTGATGTTGTTATGGGAAATGTTCCTGGAGCAAATGAGGCTCTTATTGAAAGCGTAATTTATAAGGGAAACGCTGGCAGCAATAAAGTTGAAGTGGATGAAAATGCTTACCTTACTGTCGAAAATTGCGGTAACAAAATTTTCTGGGGCGAAGCACAAAAGGTGATGGGGCAGAGGGATTTAACGGCATGGCAGGCCCAGGAAGATTCAGTTATAAATATTGACGGTCAGGATATTGAAATTACCAGGGGAGACAATGTTTACACTCTGGCTGCAAAAATAAATTCCAGCGGAGTTGCCGTAAAAGCTTCTGTTGATGAACTTTCAAATGGTTTGAATCTTCTTACAACTGATTCACATCAAATTTGGCTGGAAGATAAAAATGGAAATATCTTAAATGAAATTGGAATGATAAAAGACAGATCAACTTTGCCCCCATACAACCTGGAAACAAATGTTAAGGTTTCAGGCGGTTCACTTTTTGACAGTGTGATTGCCCTTCGTGATGCCCTTTACCGCGGAGACCAGGAAGCAATTGGCAGCAGGGTTTTAGGTTCACTTGATTCTGGCATTTCAAATTTGACAACCCGCCTTGCAAAAGTCGGTTCGGATTATGAAAGAGCCCAGAATAATATTTCCAGAAACAGTAAGACCAGTTTAAATGTAACGCAACTTGTAAGCCGTGAAGGTGATGTGGATATGACAGAAGCTATTACAGATCTTAAAATGCTTGATTATGTAAATCAGGCTACTTTAAGTAATGCAGGCAGAATGTATTCTTCAACACTTTTGGATTACATGAGATAAGGAAGTTTCTAAAAATTCCGATTTTTAGAACTGCCCGTAATTTTTAAGGAAATAAAATGCAGATAAAAACAAAAGCCCTTGGCAATGTAGAAATTAATGAAAATCAAATTGTAACTTTTCCTCATGGACTTTACGGTTTTGAGGATTACAAAAAGTATGCCCTTATTGACAGCAAGTATAAGCCTTTGATATGGCTACAGTCACTTGATGAATCAAGTCTGGCTTTTCTGATGATTGACCCTTTCTTAATCGAAGAAAATTATGAGGCTGACATTGATGACAGCGAACTTTCAAAGATTGATGTAAAAGATCCTTCAGACTTGCTTGTTATGACAATTATTACTGTACCAAATGACGGCAGTCCTGTTACCGCAAATTTTCAGGGACCCCTTATCATCAACAAAAAAAACAGACTTTGCATGCAGGCGGTTCTTGATGGAGAAAAATATTCTACAAAGCACAATATTGTGGAAGCTTTAAAAAGAAAGGAGAAAAACTAATGCTTATCCTTTCAAGAAAAATCGATCAAAAAATAAAGATTGGCGAAAACATAACAATTACAGTTATTGAAGTGCACGGCGATCAAGTTAAAATTGGCGTTGAAGCTCCAAAGAATGTAAAAGTTTTCAGACAGGAAGTCTTTGAAGCCATTCAGGATGAAAATAAGGCCGCCAGTAAGCAGCCTTCAGAAGAAGAACTTAAAAAACTTTTTTCTTAAAGCCAGTTTCTAAAGAAGCCGATTTTTAGGCCTGGTCTGCAGAGCTTTGCTTTTTTTCATAAACAAGTTCTGCTTCACTTTTTCTGCAGTAAAGAGGTCCGTCATATTCTTCAAGAGGGGCCTCTTTTTTTTCAATCATTTCTTCTGCAATTTCGAAAAGACTTTGGCAACAATCGTTTTCTGGGGCAAAGCAGTTTATTTTGTACAAGGGATAATTTTCTTTAAGAGACTGTTCAAAATGTTTTGCTCCAGGCCCGCATACTAAAACAGTAGACTCTGCATCAATTTTTTTTACAATGTCGTCATAGCTTTCAGATTTTACTTCAGTCAATTCCTTTCCATTTTCATAAAATGAATAAAAGTACTCATCTTCTTTTTCTTCTAGAAGGGGAAGGACAAGAGTCTTTAGCCCTGCCCTTAAATTTCTGTATGGCCACTGGTAGGCTTTTAAAGAAGGTATGCCGTAAACTGGAACATTGTAGGAAAGTGTCAAGGCCTTTAATGCGCTCAAGCCCAGTCGTAAACCTGTGAAAGTTCCAGGCCCAATGGTTAAAGCTGAATAATCCAAATCACTTGCCTTAAGATTTACCTCTTTCATTACATAATCTATTGCTGGTAAAAGTTTTTCTGACTGCTTTATGCCAATGTCTATGGTTACCTTTACAAAGCCCATGTCTTTTTTTGCTGCAATTGAAATTTTTGATACTGAACAGTCAATTGAAAGTGCATTCATTTTTTTTTGCCTTCTAATAAAATTACTTATGGTAGGGAATTTCTAAAAAGACTTTTTAAATTTCCCTTAATTTTCAAAAATGATTTCCTGATTTTTCCAGTTTTCGATTTCTACAATTCTTGAACCGTCTTCCTGGGGAGTCAGCGTTAAAGTGATGGTCTTTTTGGGAAGGACTTTCATCACTTTTTCACTCCACTCAACAATGCAAACGCCTCGTCCGTAAAGCATTTCTTCAACTCCTAGATTTAAAAAATCTTCTTCAGAATCAAGGCGGTAAACATCCATGTGGTAAAGAGGCAGTTTTTTTCCTTCGTATTCGCTAATCAGGCAAAATGTAGGACTAGTGATTGTGTCTTCAACACCTAAGGCCTTTGCAATTCCTTTTGTGATTGTAGTTTTTCCGGCCCCAAGCGTTCCCTTCATTGCAATTACATCGCCTGCTTTTAAAAGCTGCCCGATTTTTTCACCCAGTGCAATTGTTTCTTCACAAGTTTTTGTTTGAAAAGTCATCATGGTAATTCACCATTTTTAGAAAGTTCGTCTACAAAGGTTTTAAGAGCTTTTGTCAAAGGCATGACCGGATAGTTAATATCTTCCTTTTTAAAAGAGACATCAATATTTCTGTTTCCAAGTGGTGTAATTTCAATAGAAAAATTAACCGGAAGGTCTACCTTTTGTGTAATCAGTTCTATTACCGCGTTAGCAGTGTAGTGGTTCATGTAATAAAGGGTGCTGTCCTCTTTGCAAATTGAATTGATTCCTAAAACCTTCATAAACTTTACATTACCTTATTTTTCAGATTAATACAAGTTTTTGACCTTGCAAACCTTTTTCTTTTTTTGATGGATTTTGCTGATTTTTTTTACAACCGGCAGCTGGCAGACAGCTTTCACTTCTGTCTTAATTGCCTGCCATTGTTTTGTTATGGGAGCCTCTAAAAATTGCAATTTTTAGAGGCAACTTTGAAAAAGCGACATTTTAAGTCTTTGTATTTCAAAGACTTAAAATTCGAGAGGTATCTCTAAAAAAGCATTGAAAATGATTTTTTAGAGATATCCTTATGTTCCCGATTCCATCTGCAGCAGCCTACAAATAATTGTAAACAAAAGCGTAAATCTTATTTTGCACAGATTTTTCTATATTGAAGAATGAAATGTGAAGAACATAATTCTGGTTGTCCTTAGACCTGCTTGTCCTTATAATTTTTCCAAAGAGATGGAGGTCCAGTTTGTCTTCCTGCTGAAATTCAATATAAATCAACTGGCCGTCTTTTATAGGCATAGAAGTTGCCATTTTGCAGCCCGAACATGAAAGGTCAATCATGTGACCTTTGTAAGATGTTGACTTTCTTGAATACAAGGCCTTTTCTTCTTTTCCTTCGTAAGTAACATCAACTGCAGAAAAATAACAGTCTGCGTTTACGTCAATTCTTTTTGCATCACGTCTTTGTATTGGAATTAAGTGATCATTGTGATTAAAGAAAAGATATTCAAAACCGTCGCTTCTTTTTTCATAACGGAGAATTCTTACAGTAAGGCCAAAAGTTACGTGTAGCTTTAAACTGAAAGAAAGATTGATTTTAGAAAGGGCTTCCGGTTTGTACTGTGCCTGGCAAAGATTTTCAGGGCATTTTAACCAGCAGCCAAATTCGTCTTTTTCTGCCAGAGTCAAAACAAATTTATTCCCTTCAGCAAAATAATAAAATTCACTTCCTTCTTTAATTTTTTTTGTTGAAGTTATGTAAAGTTTTGAAGCCCTCAATTTTTCCAGTTTGTATCTTAAAGCAAAAAGATTTGATATTTCATCTTCATTAGATTTATCCTGGCTGTCTTTTGAAGAGGCTTTTTCAAGCTGCCTGTAGTAGTCTTTAAATGCCGTGTCCAGTTGAACATTGTCTTTGTAAAGATATTCAATATTTTTTAATTTGTAGATTTTACAAATTGTCCAGAGTAAATCCCTTTCTGCCTCTGTAAGATTTGCCTGCATGGCAATCGTCAAAATATTTGATTTTTTTGTAGGCGATTTTTGCTGCTTTTCCTTCCATTCAGAATAGCTTTTTGTTTTTTTGAATTTTTTGAGTATTATGTAAAGCACAAGCAAAAACAGGATAACCGCAATGGAAAGTAAAATAAATGTGTAGACAAAAGGATTTTGTCTTGCCTCTAATAGTTGACCGTTATTTTTCATAATTTCCCTCCTTAAGAAAAGTCCGCCTTAGCAACATGGCAGCATAGGAAAAACTGCCTTTTAAAATTATAGTTTTTATCTTTAAAGGCAGTCCTCAACAAGTCTTAAAATTCTCGCTTTCAGACTTGTCTCTAAAAAGCATTTTTTATGGCAAAAGATATTTTTTCAAGTCTTGGAGAAATTTCATATTCAGCTAAATCCCCCAGACTTACAGTATCTTTGGCAGAAAAAGCATCTTCAAATTCTTTCAAGACTGGTGCAAAATCTTCAAAGAAAGAATCAATGGCCTTGTCCTGAATTTTTATGGAAGAATACAAGTCCGGAAAGAGGGCAGATAATGTTGCGACATGGCAAAATGAATCAATCAAGTCTGCAAAATCCGCAATCATTTTATTTGCTTCACTTTCCTTACCGCTTTGCAAAATAAGGGGCAGTTCCTTCAATTTTTCTGAATAAAAATCAAAAAACTTTCCGCATTCCACAAAATTATTTTTTATTTCGTCCTTTGTAATTACAGAAAGTTCAATCAAAGTAGATTCTGTAACCGCCTCCTGAATGGCCTTTTCAAAATCGTCAGCAGAAACATCCTTGCCGTTCAACTTAATGCTAATCGTGGTAGCATCATTTTTTGCAGCTTCACTTTCCCATGCCTTAAGCACTTGTCCGACAGTTTTTTCGCCTTCCAGAGTTATATCAATTTTCTGGCCATTTACCCTTAATTCCATAAAAACCTTCTATATTTATTTTCAAATGTGATACAGCAAAAGTCAAGTTTAAAAGCAAAGTTTAAAAGCCCTGCTTAAAAAGCGAAAATGCCGTTTTTTTTTACTTGTCCCTAAAAAATCACAATTTTTAGTGCCTGCCACAAGAGGCAATGTGACATTTAAAATATCGGCAGAGAAAAAGTCATTCTAAAAGAAAAAAGAAAATAAGAAGGCCTTTTTGAACTTTTACTTTTTGCTGTTAAAAGTATTGTTGATTGAATTTTGCTGGCTTTCCAAAGAATTCAAAGTTCCTTCCATATTCGCATACTTTTGTTTTAACTCAGATTCCTTTTTTTCCAGCTGCTCTTCAAGCGAAGCAATCTTTTTGTTGGAACTTTCAATTCTTGTGTTAAGACTGGAATTTTTTGTTGCAATAATTCCACCAGTCGAAGTCCATGCGTTTAACCTTTGGTCCAGTAAATATCCCACACCATTATCAATAATCAAATCTCCGTCAGTGTCGTAACCAAAAATATTTTTTATCAATTCCAGATTACTTTCCAGCATGGAATCAAGTTTCTTTTCATCAATTTCAAGGTAACCCCTCAACTGAGAAGCATTGTAGCCTGTGTTGCCGGAAGAAGCATTTGTAGAAATACCAATTTGAGACAGCATCGTCACTTCCGCGTCATCCGTAAAAGGGTAGGAAGCTGCAACAATCCTCTGGAATGTAGTTCTTTCGTTGGTCAATGAAAATTCACTCATAAACATTCCCAGCTGTTTTTCTGCCTTTTCCACTTCACTTTCATCAAGATAGTCTAATTCCGTAATCACTTCCGGCTTATTTGAAGTAAGAATATTTATCTGGGCAAGCACTTGATTATACTGGCCCACAAAAGTAATTAAAGCATCCTTTGCGCTTTCCTTGTCAGGCTTAATGGTGATGGTCGCAGTTTTTTCTGTCGCTTCGTGCAAGTGCAGCGTTACATCCGGAATCACATCATCAATGTCGTTAGTGCTCCTGGTGATAGTAATTCCTTCATATTTGATGACAGCATCTTCCGCCTCAGAAATTGGGTGCTTTGCCTCATAGCCCAGGCTGGAATTTTTGTCATAATATTTTGGCTGAGTTAAAGTTAATTCTTTTCCAGTATTTGCATTTCTAATGATAAGGGCCTCGGCTCCAGGGTAATCAGACATTTTGATTTTATAAGTTTCATTTCCATTACCGTCATCTTCAACAGCAGAATCTTCAACCTTAGTTTCAATGCCATATTCATTTCTTACAAAAACAATATCATCATCCGAAACAGGAATTAAATTCTTTTTACCAGAGTCGTCAGGAAGTTTCGCACTGGTTTTACTTTCATCATTTGCAACAATAATTCCATGAAAATTTATGCTTCCCGCATCCGGCAGTGAAGGACCAGTAGCCCTCTGGTTAAGTTCTGCTGTAATATCTTCCGTATCATTTTTTGTCAAAGTAAATTCAAGCACCCCATTAGGATTATTTTTTACTTCATCCGGAATATCCAGTTCAAAACCACCCCTTGGCGAAAGAGTAATTGTTTTTCCATCAGTCGTCACGTTGGAAGCAGAAATAGAAGGCATACCTTCCTGTGCATTCGTTTCAGTTGGATTTTTTAATTTTTTTATGGCAGAAGAAGAAATGTCTAGATTCGTACTTTCTACATCCGCGTCACCTACCATATCAATAGACTTGGCAAAAGTCAGGGCATCATTTTTTAAAACAAGACGGTTTTCGCTGCCAGGAACAAGGCTTTCAAAAAGCAGGGCAGATTTTGTAGGCGAAATGCCAATAGTGCTTGCCTTAACAGTCTGTCCCCCCCGTTTATTTAAACCGCTTATAAAATCAGATAATTTTCCACCCTTCCACTGGTAGTCAATAGTTTTGTCCCCAACCTGGAAAGTGTACCTGCCCTTTGGAACAGTCATATTTTTTTCAATATTGCCACTTAAAAAACGGTCAGCCTTAGCCGGATGTACAACATCAACCTTAAAAGTTCCGTAGTCAGCAGTACGGTTAGCATCAACAGTAATCGCATCCGGATCGGAAGATTCTCCAATTTTATTAGAAAAAGGATTTTCAAAAGAATAAAGATTTTTTACGCTGGTTCTTAAAGCAGACATTTTTTGATTCACATCGCGCCATGCCGTCTGCTGGTCTTTGTATGTTTCAAGACTGGCCTCTTCCCTTTTTAGGGGAATCCTTTCAGTTTCCATAAGGGCTTCGACGAGATCATTAGTTTTATATTTGTCAGTTACGCCAGGTATAGTCAGTCCGCTTGACATTTGCAAAAACTCCTTTTTCTAGCCTACATATAAGTCAAATTTTTTTCAAGTTTTTTTATTTGGGCGTTGGGCTTTAATTTTTTTTTAAGTCCAAAATCATTTTAACTTCCATCAACCTTTAAAAAAAGAAAAAGCCTTTTTGTTACAGACGCCCCCAGGCTTTCCGGGGTTCCGGCTTTCGCCTTCAATATTTTTTGCCAGCTCTTTTTTTTTTACATAAAGGGAGCCTTAAAAAAAACAAAATCCATCTAAAAAATTAAAGCCCCAAAAGTGCCGGCAAAAAACATCGACTTCGTCGCCCCTCCAATCCTTAACGCAATTTCAGACCTGCTGAAAAAAAATACCATTCAGTTTTTTTTTACTGACACTTTCAAAATTGTAATTTTTAGAAGTTGCCTTTAAAACTTTTACAAAAAAAATGATGTGTCTTTCGATTTGAGTCTGCCATAAGGGAAAGTTCAAAAGTCAAACTTTAAAAGCTTCCCCCATGCCAAATTGTCTCGTCAAAAGCCACATCACCTTTTCGCATTCAGAACTTTTAATCAAAAAAGACAAATCAGTTTAGGGTATCTCTAAAAAATCATTTTCAATGCTTTTTTAGAGCCTCCCTTTAGATAGTCTTATCGAACAAAAGCCCCTGCTGCACTTTAAGATGTGCCTGCAGTTTCTGAATTTCTTCAGTTGGAATTTCGCGTATAATTTCACCACTCGTTGGATTGATGACTTTAACGACTACTTTTCCAGAGTCACTATTCACGTTGAATTTTAAGGTATGCCCCATTACTTGGTCAGACACCTGCTGAATCTGTTCAATGCTGGCACCTGAATTTTTGTGGGACTGAACAAGATTTTCAGTTACCTCAGCAGCCCCGTTTGGCAGGGCTCCCTCATTTGGAAACTTAAAAACCTTTTTACCGCCTGAAATATCTGAAACTGAGTTTAGTGCATGGCCATCCATTGCCATAATCTGCCCATTCGTACTGTTTATTGTATTCATAGGCCTCCTCCTGAATTTCGAAAGTGGAGAAGGGGGCGCACCCAACTCCATTCCCTAAGCTTTAGTCATAAAAGATGACATCCAGATACCTCTTACTTCTAAAGCCCAACTTTATTTTACTGAAGCAATGCCAATACGTTTTGTGACTGGCTGTTAGCCTGTGCAAGCATTGCTGTTCCTGCCTGGGTCAGAATTGAATTCTTTGTGTAATCAACCATAGCTTCTGCCATGTCTGTATCACGAATCCTTGATTCTGCACTCTGCAGGTTTTCTGCTGCTATTCCAATGCCGTCAGATGCCATTTCAAAGCGGTTTTGATAAGCTCCAAGATCTGCTCTTTGTTTGTTAACAATTTTAAGAGCGTTATCAAGTGCTCCAATAGCAATGTTGGCGGTATCAGGTGTAGAAATTGTAAGCTGTGCATCGTCTGTTGTGTTTCTTAAACCCAAAGCCTGTGCTGTCATAGTACCAATGTAAGCGTCTACATTCTGGTCCATATTTGCACCCACTTGGAATCTCATAGCGTCTGCACTAGTTGAATTTGCAGAAAAGCGTCCTGTCAAAAGTGTCATGCCGTTAAACTGAGCCTGACTTGCAATGCGGTCAACTTCTGCAACTAACTGGCTTACTTCAACTTGAATCTGCATGCGGTCTTCATCGCTGTAGATACCGTTTGCTGATTGAACAGAAAGTTCGCGAATGCGCTGAAGAATATTTGTAGTTTCCTGCAAATAACCTTCTGTTGATTGAATGAAAGAAATTCCATTCTGTACGTTTCTGTTTGCCTGATTCAAACCTCTGATCTGAGAACGCATCTTTTCAGATACTGCAAGACCTGAAGCGTCATCACCGGCACGGTTGATTTTTTCACCTGAGCTAAGTTTTTCAATGTTACCCATCAATTCTGAATTAGAAATTCCCAATTCACGATTTGCGAACATTGAGCTCATGTTATGATTTATAACCATATGTTTGCCCTCCATGTATCGTTCTACATAAATCATCGTGATTTACGCCTGTTTATGCGGGCAACTGCTGATTTTGCGCCCTCAGCAGTTGTTTTAGACCCATACAGCAGGAACCGTTACATTTCATTAGTGCCTTGTCAAAAATGAAAGATAGTAACCGTCCACGCCGTTATAAACGGATTCATAGAGGCAGTTTTCAAAGATCTAAGCTCACTCTAAAAAATGAGCAAAGGCCAACTGTTAAAACGGATTTCTGAAAACTCTGGATGTAAAAGAAAAGGAGAGTCCGCACAGTCAGCAGGGTAGTGCAATAATCAACACTTACCCTGCTTATAATATACTACACTACTGGAGCAAAGACAATACTGTCTGTGACTGGCTGTTAGCCTGAGCCAACATAGCTGTTCCTGCCTGTGTAAGTACCTGGTTCTTTGTGAAGTCTACCATCTGGGCAGCCATATCTGTATCGCGGATTCTTGATTCAGAAGCCTGTGTATTTTCAGCGGCTACATCAAGTCCCTCTACAGTATATTCGAGACGGTTCTGGTATGCACCAAGATCGGCTCTCTGCTTGTTGATGTTTTTGATAGCTTCGTCAAGACTACCAATTGCGCGGTTGGCATCATCCGGTGTCGCAAGACTCATAATCTCGTCTGTACCAATGTTACGCAGTCCCAATGCTGTTGCTGACATTGTACCAATATAAACCTGCATGCGCTGATCCATATTTGCACCAATGTGAAGCCACATAGAAGCTGTTGGAGTGTTTTCACCAGTTGGGCGGGCAAAGCGGCCTGTAAGCATGTTCATACCATTGAACTGTGCATGTGACGCAATGCGGTCAACTTCCTGAACTAACTGTGAAACTTCAACTTGAATCTGCATGCGGTCTTCATCGCTGTAGATACCGTTGGAACTTTGAACAGCCAGTTCGCGAATGCGCTGAATGATGTTTGTTGTTTCCTGAAGGTAACCTTCAGTTGTCTGAATAAAGCTGATGCCGTTTGAAGCATTTCTTGAAGCTTGATTCAAACCGCGGATCTGAGAACGCATCTTTTCAGATACGGCAAGACCTGAAGCATCATCACCTGCGCGGTTAATTTTTTCTCCAGATGAGAGTTTTTCCATATCTTTCTGCAGGCTGTTATTTGTTACGCCCAAAGTACGATTGGAATAAATAGCGGACATGTTGTGGTTGATAACCATAGTTTCTTCCTCCATGGAAAATGTGGTCAGGCAAAATCCTTTCTGCCTGCTTGTAAAAGATTACATCTGTGTTAACAAGGCTACATCTGCAATCTTTTACTGTGCAGCATGCAAAGCCACCCTTCTTTTAAAGTGTGATTTTACAACACTACATTTTCTATTTCGGAATAAAATAAATAAAACTTTAGAACTTTTTTTATTTTTTTTAGGGTATCTCTAAAAAATCATTTTCAATGTTTTTTTAGAGATGCCCCTAACACTAATTTAATCCTCGGAGACATTTATCTATGAAAGTTAAATCAAAAAAATCTGCCACCACAGCCACCCCCTGCAAATTCTGCCGACCCTTTCCACGAACAATACGGGCTTTTTAGCAACATTCGCTACATCCTTGGGGCAATGAAAAAATATGGAAAAATCCTTTTGCTTTTTATTCCTATTGCAATGGTCTGTAATATTCTTTTCAGCTATCTTTGGACCTTTCTTTCTAAATTTATAATCGATTTAATTCCCCAGGGCAATGAAAGTGGCGACTCAAAAAAACTTTTTATCACCGTTGCCGTTTTCTGCCTTATCATGCTTTTGCTTTTTTTGTGCGAAACTGGTATAAAAGTCTTGATTGGGTCAAAAAAGTTCATGTCAGAATGAAAGTCATAATGGAAAAAAATTACAAAAATATGACCATGCCTTTTGAATTTACCGAAGATCCAAAAGTTTTGGACGCTAGCAACAAGGCTGAACAGGCTACTGGTTCTAATGATAAAGGCATTGAAGGAATGGAAGCTTCTATTCTGGACTTTTTTTCTGTTTTGGGAACTGTGATTTTTGGACTTTTTCTTTTGAGCGGCTTAAATCTTCCTTTGACTTTGCTGATGGCGGCTCTTGCTTTGGTGAACTTTTTTATTTCAAACGCCGCAAATAAACATTCCAAAACGGCATTTTGGGATCCTCTTGCCCCCTGGTGGCGAAAAGATTTTTATATGAGCAACAAACTTGCCGATTTTTCTTACGCAAAAGACATCCGCATGTATTCTTTGCGGCCATGGCTGACAAAAAAATACACAAATCTCAAAAAAATCCGCTATCAAACCCAGCTTAAAAACGATCGTTTCTGGTTTGGAATTGGCTTTTTGGGAAATTTTTTATGGATTCTTTCCCAGATTGCCGTTTACGCCTACCTCATTTACAAAGTTTATCTTCATCAGATGACTATTGGAAATTTTACCCTTTATTTAACATCTTCCCAGGTTTTTTATGATAAGATTTCTTCACTTTTGAACGAAATTGCAAAAGTTCTTCAGCGCAGCCGCGAAATTGACGATTTCCGCTCTTTTATGGACTTAAAAAAAGAAGATGTACAAAAAAGCCAGGCAGAGGGTGGGGAAGTGGCTTTTGATGATAAAATCACCCATGACGAAATCACCAGTGAAAAAATCCCGCTACCGTCTTTTTCATCTTACGAATTCACCTTCCAAAATCTTTCACTTAAATACCCTCGTTCTGACGCTTACGCCCTCAAAAATCTTAATTTGACCCTAAAAGCTGGGGAACGCCTGGCCGTAGTTGGCTTGAACGGGGCTGGAAAATCAACATTTATCAAACTGCTTCTAGGCCTTTACCAGCCCAGCCAGGGAAAAATCCTTTTGAACAGAAACGATATTCTTCAGTATGACCGCCAGTCTTATTTTAAGATTTTTGCGCCGGTTTTCCAGGATGTGAATCTTTTTGCCTTTACCCTCCAGGAAAATATTTCCATGCAGGAAAAAGAAAATACCGATTTCCAGCAAGTTGAAAAAGTTTTAAAAGATGCCGGCCTTGACCCTAGCGACAAACAGCAATTTCCGGACGGCCTTGATACCCAGATTTTAAAAGTTCTTTACGACCAGGGAATTGACCTTTCTGGCGGACAAAAACAAAAAGTTGCCCTTGCCCGAGCTCTCTACAAAAACGCTCCGGTTGTGATTTTGGACGAGCCT
>CAVCWN010000298.1:0-2473 GCA_963605975.1 Desulfovibrionaceae bacterium
GCACGAAGTGCGTGCGAGGCGAAGCTGAGCACCGTAGCGATAGCGTAGTCACGGACAGCACGTTAAAGAAAAAAAGGTATGCTTTTAAAAAAATAAAAAATTATCACGATAGACGACTTTTTTAAGATGTCCTATAATTGAGGTGTCCTAAAAAACATTTTTAAATATTTTGAGGAAAAAAATGACAGACATGAAATACAAGCGCAACTTTTGTATTACGGCTCACATTGACCACGGAAAGTCGACGCTGGCTGACCGCTTGATTCAAAAGGCGCAGATTATTGAAGACCGCCAGATGATGAACCAGATTCTTGACAACATGGATATTGAAAGGGAAAGGGGAATTACTATAAAAAGTCAGGCGGTGACTATTCCCTACCACGCAAAAGATGGTCACGATTACGAATTGAATTTTGTTGACACTCCGGGCCATGTGGATTTTTCTTATGAAGTTTCGCGCGCTATTGCTTCCTGCGAGGGGGCCCTGCTTTTGATTGATGCGACTCAGGGGGTGGAAAGCCAGACTGTTTCAAATATGTATATGGCCCTTGAGCATGATTTGACAATCGTTCCTGTCATTAACAAAATTGATCTTGCGAGCGCGGACATTCCGAGTGTTAAACATCAAATTGATCACGACCTGGGACTGGATTCTTCGGACGCCCAGCTGGTGTCTGCAAAAACTGGTGAAGGTATTGACGATTTGCTTGAAGCGATTGTTACAAAATTTCCACCGCCGGAAGGTGATGTGAATGGTCCTCTGCAGGCTCTTATTTTTGACTGTCACTATGACGAGTACCGGGGTGTAATTGTTCACATCAGGGTAAAAAATGGCCGCATCAAGGAAGGGGACACCCTTAGGCTGATGAGTAACGGCGAAGAGTATAAAGTTGAGCAAGTTGGAATTTTTAAAATTAATTATGAGCGCACGGGCCTTTTGGAAGCGGGGGATGTTGGTTACATTATTTCCGGTATCAAAACTGTTTCTGATGTGAGGGTTGGTGACACTATTACGAATGCGGCAAATCCAGCCAGTACAGCTTTGGCGGGTTTTAAAGACGTAAAGCCAGTTGTGTTTTCTTCAATTTATCCTATTGATTCAAATGATTATGAAGAGTTGAAGGATTCAATGGAAAAGTTGAAGTTGAACGATGCTTCTCTTGTTTACGAAAAAGATAATTCCCTGGCTTTGGGAAATGGTTTCCGCTGCGGATTTTTGGGTCTTTTGCACCTTGAAATTATTCAGGAAAGACTTGAGCGCGATTTTGATCAAGTTGTAATTTTTACGGCACCTAGCGTCCGCTACAAAGTAAAGCAGCCTGGCAAGGATTGGATTTTAGTTGATAATCCTGCTGATTTCCCTGAAGGAAAAATTGATGCTTCGGAAGAACCTTACATTCGCGCAAGCATTATTACTCCAAGCGAATATCTTGGTTCCATTATGGAATTGTGCCGCATTAAGCGTGGCATGCAAAAGGACATGCAGTATCTTGATGAAAAGCGTGTTGAACTGACATACGAAATGCCTCTGGCAGAAGTGCTTTTTGATTTTCACGATAAACTGAAATCTTACAGCCGCGGTTATGCAAGTTTTGACTATGAAGTAATTGATTACAGGCCTAGTGATTTGGTCAAGATTGATATTTTGATAAATTCAAAACCTGTTGACGCCCTAGCCCAGCTGTGTTACAGACCAAGCGCTGTGGAAAGGGCAAAGGTGGTTTGCGAAAGGCTGAAAGGTGAAATTTCAAGGCAGCAGTTTAAGATTGCAATTCAAGGTGCCATTGGGGCAACAATCATTGCACGCGAAACTGTAAACCCTGTTAGAAAAGATGTTCTTGCAAAATGTTACGGTGGTGACGTTACAAGAAAAAGGAAGCTGCTTGAAAAACAAAAGGCCGGAAAAAAGCGCATGCTTATGGCAGGTAACGTTGAACTTCCGCAAAGTGCCTTCCTTGCCGTCTTAAAGGAAAAGGAAGACAATTAGTTTTGCTTTGCCACAATTTCTAAATTGATTTTTAATTGATTTTGAATTGATTTTGATTTTGAGCAAAAAATTATTCGATGAATGAAAGGGCCAGGTTTTGGATTTTTATAAAATAGTCCAGCTCGGCCCTTATCCTTTTTAAAAAGGATTTTTCGTTTTTAAATTTGTTTCCGTCTGGAAAATGAAGAAAGAGATATTCGCGTTTTGAAAGAAGATTTTCTATTTGACTTTCAAGACTTACTTCTTTGTTAAAAAAGGCTGAATCTTTTCCCTTTGACAAAAGGTCTCTGGCGATTTTTAGGGCGGCCACTTCATTTTCCAGGTAGGATTTGGTTTTTTCTTTCAAGAAGAAAGGGTGTGGCTCTTTCGAAGGCTCAGCGTTTGTAAAAGTGCCGGCATCTTTCGGAGGACAGGTAATCTCTTTAGTAAACAGTGCGCCATCTTTCGAAGGCCCAGCGTTTGTAAAAGTGCCGGCATCTTTCGGAG
>CAVCWN010000299.1:0-9446 GCA_963605975.1 Desulfovibrionaceae bacterium
GAAATCCACTTGCCCTTAATTTTAAAAAGACCATACATAAAAAGGGCAGAGGCAAAAGACTGTGCCAAAGAAATTAAAAGAAAAGGCGAAAGAAGTGTCCCTGAAACAAAAGAAGTGATAATTGATTTTAAAAGTGTCAGCAAAAGAAAAGAAGAAAATGGCAAATTCAGTGAAAGCAAAATGGCAATGTTAGAAAGGCCCACTTTCATAAAAGGCAAAATGCGGGGCAGCATAAGTTCAATGTAAGAAAAGAAAAGGGCAAGAGAAGCATAATAGGCAATTTGTTTTTTATTGGGATATTGCATCTACTTCTCCTTCAAAAGTCTTACCTTCTTTTGTGGCAATTATTTTGTTTGGCAAACATACAAGGGTGGAAGAAAATCCTTCCTTAACACAAGTTTTATTGGGGCAGGGCGAAGAAATAATTCTTGCCTTTCCGTCCAAGATTTCAATTTGTGTAATGCCCAGAGGCCCCTTAAGGTCATAGACTGCATTTTTATTCAAAGGGTAGCGAAAGGTTTCGTCGCCAGCCGTAACTTTTAAATAGGTGGCAGGCCTTGCACTAAGACATGTAAGGTAAATGGAAAGGGCAATAATAAAAATAAAAATAAAAATATCAAAGGGGCAAATTTTTTTTTCTTTTAACATGCTTTTCTTTTTCATAAAACTTCCTTGCAAGGTGCCTCTAAAAATTGCAACTATGCAAATAAAATACTGTAAAAAAAGAAAAAAAACAGTAGTATAAAAATATGATTGTAAAGGAATGGATTTTAAATAAAGAAGATCGTCTGGATTTATTTTTGCGCGGCAAGTTAAAGGAACTTTTCAAGGAAGAAGAACTTTCCAACAGTAAAATCCGCCGCTTAATAATTGCAGGCAGCGTTTTTGTAAACGGCAGGCAGTGCCGCATTCCTTCTTACCAGCTTTTCCCTTCTTCAAAAGTAAAAGTTTCTATAGACAAAGAAAAACTCTTTTACCAAAAAGAAAATGCTGACATAGACTTTACCCTTAGTGCCAAAGACATTTTGTACGAAGATGATTTTTTAATCATAGTAAATAAGCCAGCCTTCCTTCCTACCGAAGAAACATTTCTTGAAGGCAGAAAAAATCTTCACCAGTGCGTCGTAGATTACCTTTGGTCCAAAAATCCCGCCTTAAAAAATCCTCCATACGCCGGCATCATGCACCGCCTGGACCTTGAAACAAGCGGGGCCATTCTTTTTACAAAAAGCCGCAGCGTAAATCCACAAATCCATAAAATCTTTGAAGAAAGAAAAATAAAAAAAGTCTACACAGCAGTCTCTTTCGCCCAGGGAAAACTTTCCCCTCTTGTAAAAGAAACTTTCACTTACGAAGCATACATTAAACGCATTTCAAAAAAATCCCAGGCATGCAAAATGGGAATATGCAAAAAAGATGACTCAGACAGCCTTTTTTCTTCAACAGATTTTAAAATTCTTTCAAAAGACAAAGACGGCTTTTACTACATTCAGGCCACTTTAAACACAGGCCGCACCCACCAGATAAGAGTCCACCTTTCAAGCCTTGGCCTTGCAATAGTCGGAGACCAGCTGTACGGTTCACAAAAATATTTTCTGGACAACAAAAAGCGCATTATGCTCCATTCCACTCTGCTAGAATTTGCCCACCCGGTAAGCGGAAATCTTTTGAAGATCACAGCGCCACTTCCACCGCATTTTAAAAATCAGGCAGAAAGGGCAGATCAGGGTGACTTTAAAAAATAGTGGAAGTCTTGTTTTTTTAGTTGCCACTTGTGGTTAAGTTGTCTCTTATGTCCAGGTCTTCCTAATCTTCAAAAGAACCGCTTTTTATTTCTTCAGAAATTCTTTTCCAGCTGTCATATCGTAAAGAAGAAATTTTTCCTTCTTCCACAGCATTTATTATGGCGCAGTCCTTTTCGTGAGTGTGAGTGCAGCTCATTCCAAAAGCGCATTTACCAATAAAAGGTTTAAAGTCTTTAAAATACAAAGGCAAGTTTTCTGCAGAAATATCATGCAGTAAAAATCTTCTTACCCCCGGCGTGTCGATTATGTCTGCCTGGTTGCCTTTAAGTCCTCCCATCAAAGCTTCGTCCAACTGCAAGTGGATCAAAGTGCCCTTTGTTGTTGTGTGAGTGCCCTTGCCATATTTTTGTGAAAGGCTGCCGGTTTTTAAAACAACATTGTTGTCCAGAACATTTATAATGGAAGATTTTCCAACACCAGACTGACCTACAAAAGCAGAAAGTTTGTTTTCGATTAAATGAGACAATTCTTCAATGCCTTCGCCGCTCCTGGCAGAAGACCGGATTACCTTGTAGCCCACATTTTCCCAAACCTGCAGCTGTTCTTGAAAAACGTCATCCTGGGCAGCCGGCAAGTCATATTTATTGCAGACAATTACGGCTTCAATTCCCTCATATTCCGCCTGTGCCAAAGCCCGGTCAATAAAGCGGGGGCGGAAAGGCGGTTCGTCCGGGGTGGTAACAATTAAAAGATAATCAAGATTTGCTGCTAAGAGTTGAGGCTGTCTTTTTTTTATATTCCATCTGACAAATTCATTTTTCCGCTCCAGCACAGACAAAATCAAGCCCTTTTTTTCTTCAAGACTTTTTTCGTCAACTTGCACCTTGTCACCGGGCGCCAGCGGATTATAGTAACCCTTTGCCGATTTTAAAATTTTCCCCTTGATTGAACAGTCGCGGACAAGACCATCGTCACATTCAACTTGAAAAACATTTTTACTGCCGTTTAAAATTGTCCCATGCATATTTTTCGAATTCTTATGCAAAAAAATATTAGTGTCAAGATATGAATTTTTAAATGATTTTTTATATGGGCGTGCCGGCACAAATCAAAGCTTTGTGCCGTCGCTATGTCCAGGGTTCCGTAGCACTTAGTGCTACTCCATTCCCCGTCTTGCCTGCGTCAAGATGGGGAACGCCTTCGGCGCCCTTCCCAGCGCTCACGCAGTTTAAAAAAGAAAAGTGCCAAAAAAAAAAGACTTCCTGATTTGACAACCAGGAAGTCAATTGCGGAGAACCTGACTTGAACAGGCACAGCTTGCGCCACTAGCACCTCAAGCTAGCGTGTCTACCAATTCCACCATCCCCGCATTTCCGAAATGGATAAAAGTATATTATAGATTTTCCCCCTTTCTGTCAAGAATCTTTTTCGAAATTTGCAAAAAAAAAATCTATTTTAAAATCCACACGCAAAAAGGCTGTAGCAGTTTTTTGCGAAGCAAAAAAGGCGGAGCGTTCTTATTTTTAGGGGGAAATGTGTTTTGGGGCTGCTTTTCTTTTTGAAAAAAATATTTCTACTGGCTTTTTTCTAAGCGTAGACCGAGCGTTAGCGGGCTGCGGAAGGCTTTTCTGGAGGCCCAGTTTTGCCCGGAAAATAAAAGAAAATTTAAGAGAAAAAATGGAAAATCGTTTGACTTTGGCGGGGGCAAGATTTATACTGTAAGGCATAATATAATCCCTATGGAGGCCTAAATGGCAAAGGTAGAATTAAAGGGTATTGGTAAGATTTATGACGGTGGCGTTCGCGCTGTTCAAAATGCCAATATCACAATCGAAGACCGCGAATTTTGTGTATTCGTAGGTCCATCTGGATGCGGAAAGTCAACAACTCTCCGTATGGTTGCAGGTTTGGAAGACATCTCTGAAGGTGAACTTTACATCGACGGAGAATTGATGAACGATGTTCCACCAAAGGATAGAAACATCGCCATGGTATTCCAGAACTATGCTCTTTACCCACATATGACTGTTTATGACAACATGGCTTTCGGTCTTAAGATCCGCAAAATGGACAAGGGCGAAATTAAGCGTCGTGTTGACGAAGCAGCTGCAATCCTTGGTTTGGAAACATATCTTGAACGCAAGCCAAAGGCACTTTCTGGTGGTCAGAGACAGCGTGTTGCAGTAGGTCGTGCAATCGTTCGTGATCCAAAGGTATTCCTTTTTGACGAACCATTGTCTAACCTTGATGCAAAACTCCGTGTTACAATGCGTGGAGAAATTTCTGCATTGCACCAGAGACTTCAGGCTACAATGATTTATGTAACTCATGACCAGATTGAAGCTATGACAATGGGTACAAAGATTGTTGTTATGAAGGACGGTCACGTTCAGCAGATTGGTGAACCATTGTACTTGTACAACCACCCAATCAACAAGTTCGTTGCCGGCTTTATCGGTTCGCCTCCGATGAACTTCCTTACTGTTACAATCAAGAAGGAAGGTGACAAGATTGTTGCTGATGAAGGTTCATTCACATTGACACCTACAGCAGAACAGCAGGAAGCCCTTAAGAACTACGTTGGAAAGGAAGTATACTTTGGTGTACGCCCTGAAGACTTGGTTTATCTTTCAGACGCATCTGGTGAAAACGTTATGCAGATGAAGGTTACAAATAAGGAACCTTTGGGTGCTGAAACACACCTCTTCCTTGCTACAAAGGGTCAGAACATTATTGCCCGCGTACAGGCTTCTTCAAAAGAAAGCTTTAAGCTTGGCGAAACTGTAAACTTTAGACCTACAATCGAAAGATGTAAGTTCTTTGCAAAGAACCCTGAAGACCTTGACGCAGAACTCAACATTTGTGAAAAGATTGAAGCTCCTTGGCTTGTAAATGCTCTCACAGGTGCAATTGGTTACGAAAAGGTAACTTCTGAACATCTTGAAGATCCTGAAGCTGCTAGAAAGGCTGCAAAGGAAGCAAAGAAGGCTGCAAAAAAAGCTGCTAAAAAATAATTTAGCACAATTTTAGCCAATAATATCAGTCTGCTTTTTTAAGGCTTGATTCTTAGCCTCTGTAAAGAGATAAAATCTGGCCTTGAAAGTTGATGAATTATTCCATAGCCGTCAGATTCATTTTTTGAAGTCTGGCGGTTTTTCTTTTTTTAAAGCGGCTTTTCTTTTTTAAATTCGGCTTTTCTTTTTTAATGCGGTTTTTACTTATTCAAGTGCGCTTTTTCAATTCGCTTTTTCAATTCGCTTTTAAGATTCGCCTTCTTATCACTTACAATTTGGCCTTCTTATCACTTTTAATTCACTTTTTATTACTTACAATCACTTGTAATCATAAGAGAAATAATTGTAAAATCCCTTTTAGGGGAAAGGTTAAAAAATCGTAAATCCCCCTTTCAGGTGAAATCATGTTAAAAGAAAATTCTGTAGTTCTTTATAAAAATTCTGCGGCTCTTATTGTGTCTGTCTTACCTGGCCAGAAATTCGAAATCAAATTCAGAAAGGAAGGCTCTGGAGCTGCAAAGGCTGCTGTTTTTGAAAAGGTGAATGTAAGGCAAAAAGATTTTATTCTTTTGTCAGAGGGAGAGTCTTCTGGTCTTGAAAAAGTTTTTGACTTTTACGAAAAGGAATGTCCGCAAACAAAAGAACTTTATAATCTTGAAAGCACAAATAAAATTGCCTGTGCCATAAAAGAGGCCTGGGAACTTTTGACTAGCGACGCAGAAAGTGCAGATGCAGCAATTTCTTTTGAAGATTTGGTTTCTCTTTTTAACGGCCAGTGTGAAGCAGATAAGTCTTACGGATTTTACAGGTCTTTAAAAGACACCCTTTATTTTTCTTTAGATAAAAAATCTTTTGATGACGGAAAACTTATTTTTATCCCCAGAAAAAAAGAAGAAATTGACGCCCTTGTAAAAAAATCAAAAGAAAAGGAAATGGAAGGCCAGGTAAGGGCGGCTTTTATTGACCGCTTAAAGAAAAAGAAATTGGACCTGCCATCAGATGCAAAGTTTATGAGCGACGTGGAAGCTTTGGCTTTGGGTAAAAGTGACAAAAGCAAAACTTTGCACGAAGCAAAAATGGCAGAAACTGAAGAAAATGCCCACAAGATTCTTTTACAAACCGGCATCTGGGACATCACCAGAAATCCTTTTCCTATTCGCTGGGGCCTTTCCACAAAGTCTGCTGACCAGGGCCTTGCCGCTCCTGTGCAAGACGAAGAAAGAATTACAGTAGAAGGCAGGGCTTTTGCCATAGACAATGCCTATTCTTCTGATCCGGATGACGCTGTAATGTTTGACGGAAAATATCTTTGGGTTCACATTGCAGATCCTGCAAGTACGGTTTTGCCGGATTCTCCAATAGATAAGGCTGCCCGCCAGAGGGGTGCCACCCTTTACTTACCGGAAGGCGCTGCCCGCATGCTGTGCGAAGATTCTCTGGCAGATTACGCTTTGGGCTTAAAGGAAGAAAGTTACGCTTTAAGTTTCCGTCTTTTGCTGGATGACAAGGCTGAAATCCAGGACTGCAGCGTTTTTAAAAGCCGTGTAAATGTTGTCCGCTACACTTACGAAGAAGCAGACAGCCTAAAAGATTCTGCTGAGTTAAAAAAACTTTTTGAAATTGCGGAAAAAAATATTCTTAAAAGAAATAAAAGCGGGGCTGTCCAGATTGATTTGCCTGAAGTTCACATCAGCGTGGACAGTGAAAGCAAAAAGGTCACCATCGAAGAAGAAAAGCATTTTTCCAGCCAGGACATGGTTCGCGAAATGATGCTTTTGGCAGGGGAAGGGGCTGCAAAGTTCGCCTTTAAAAACAACATTCCATTCCCTTATGTTTCCCAGGAAGAGCCTGACATTCCAAAAGATTTGCCTTCAGGCCTGGCAGGTGAATTCCGCAGAGTCAGGTGTATGCGAAAAAGAAATGTTGGAGTGACTCCTTCCATGCACTGCGGTCTGGGACTGAATATGTATTCCCAGGTAACAAGTCCCTTGCGCCGTTATTCGGATTTGATTGCCCACCAGCAGTTGCGCTCTTTTATAGACAAAAAGCCTTTGCTTGACAAAGACACAATGCTCATGCGCATCAGTGAAGGCGATGCCGGTGCCATGGCCGCAAGAAAGGCTGAGCGGAAAAGTTCCATGCACTGGACTTTGGTTTACCTTTTGCAAAATCCTTCGTGGCAGGGCAGGGCCGTTTTAATAGACAAAAATGCCGGTAAGGGCATGCAGTTTTACATTCCATCTTTGGACCTGCAGTTTTTCCTTAACATTTCAAAGGACCTTGAATTGAATGAAGAAATAATTGTCGGCGCCCGAAACATAGACATTGCCGAGCAAAAAGTTGATTTCTTTGAAATTTAAAATTATTTTTTTAAGGAGATAACTTCTTTCCTAAAGGCCATGCGCGGTTCCGCTTTCGCTCCATTGCAAAAGGAAGTCAAAGCTTTCGCTTAGCCTTCCTTTTGCAACCTGCCCCTGGCAGGCCGCTACTGTCCGACTAGTGCCTGTGAAAAAAAGAATTTTTTTATTGCTAAGCGGGGTGCTAAAAAAAAATCCGGAAAAATCAAGATAGAAAAAGTCATTTGAATAAATATACAAGTTTTTGTATAATCTGCCATTATGATAGTAATGAAATTTGGTGGAAGTTCGGTAGCGAATGCACAACGCATAAAGCACGTTGCGTCTATTATTCAAAGTTATGAAAAAGAAAGGCCTCTTGTTGTTTTGAGTGCTATGGGTGACACAACTGATCACTTGCTGGATGCATCTGACATGGCAGTGCAGGGAACAGTTGACATTAAAAAAATTGAAGACTTGCATTTTGAAACAGCAAAAGAACTTGGCGTTGACGCTGAAGAAATAAAAAAGCTGCTTGACGAATTAAAGACTTTGCTTACTGGAATCAGTATGTTAAAGGAATTGACTAAGCGCACAAGAGATTATCTTGTTTCTTTTGGGGAGCGCATGTCTGTCCGCATGATGAGTGCTTATTTGAATAAAATTGGCTCTCCTGCAAAATTTTATGATGCCTGGGACATTGGCATGGTCAGCGATTCAAATTACATGGCAGCTGAACTTTTGGACGAAGTATGGCAAAACATTCCAAAGGCCCTGTCTTCCTACAAGGATGGCAGTCAGAAAGAAATTCCAATCATTACAGGTTTTATTGCAAAAGATAAAAAAGGCATCATCACAACGCTGGGCCGTGGTGGCAGCGACTTAAGTGCAACTATGATAGGGGCTGCTTTAGGTGCGGATGAAATTCAAACATGGAAAGATGTTGACGGTATTATGACAAGCGATCCCCGCCTGGTAAAAGATGCAAAATCTGTTGCAGAAGTAACTTACGAAGAAGCCCAGGAATTGGCAATGTTTGGCGCCCAGGTTTTACACCCACGCTCAATGATTCCATGCCGAACAACAGGCACCCCTGTTCGCGTAAAAAATTCTTATAATATTTCAAGTGCCGGTACCCGCATTGTTGAAGAACATACAGGTCCAAAGCCTTTGGTTACTGCAATTACCAGTGTAAAAAATATTAATCTTATAGACATTGAATCCAGCCGTATGCTTGGAGCCTGTGGTTTTCTAGCCCACGTTTTCAATCAGTTTTTAAAGTGGAATATCAGTGTTGATGTAATTGCAACTTCTGAAGTTTCTGTTTCTTTAACAGTGTCTGCCAAAAATGATTTGACAGGTCTTGTTGAAGATTTGCAGAAGGCTGCCAAGGTAAATGTTAAAAAAGATAAGGCTATTGTTACAATCATTTGTGATGCAAAACATTCAAGTGTAATTTTAAGCCGTGCTTTTGCTGCCCTGGAAAAAGAAGGAATCAATGTGCAGATGATTTCCCAGGGTGCTTCAAAAGTAAACATTTCGTTTATTGTGGACAGCGGTGAATGTGACAAAACAGTTATTGTTTTGCACAAGGCACTTTTTGATTAAGGGTGTCTGCAAAGGGCAACTTAAGGGTATCTCTAAAAATTGCAATTTTTAGAGGTCTCTTAAAAAAAAATCATTTTTGTTGATTGAGGAAAATATGAAGATAGCTTTAGTTGGATACGGAAAGATGGGCCATATGCTGGAAGAAACCGCCTTGTCTTTGGGACATGAGGTTGTTACAAGCATTGATGTTATTGCAGAAGATGCAAAAGTAAAAGTGAATGCCGGTGACGGTCAGGCAGTGGCCCAGGCTGTAAAAGAAAGCGGTGCCGAAGGTGTAATTGAATTTACCCACCCAAGTTCTGTTATGACAAACATCCAGGCCCTTTTACCTTTGGGACTGCCTCTTGTGGTAGGAACAACAGGCTGGTCAGATAAAATTGATTTTGTAAAAGACCTGGCAAAAAAATGTGACGGCACAATAATGCATTCAGCAAATTTTTCAATAGGGGTAAATCTTTTTTATAAGATTGTAGAAGAAGCCAGCCGCCTTGTAAGTAGCTTTGACGAATATGACACAGCCCTTTGGGAAATGCACCACAACCAAAAAGCGGATTCTCCAAGCGGTACAGCTCTTGAACTGGCTCGCCGTGTTATGAAGGGAAATGCAAAAAAAACTGAAATCGTAACTGATGCTTTTCATTCAAAGCCAGAGGCAAACCAGCTGCATGTGTCTTCGACTCGTTGTGGCAGCGTGTCTGGAACCCACACAGTTTTCTTTGATTCCAAAGCAGATACTATAGAAT
>CAVCWN010000300.1:0-2659 GCA_963605975.1 Desulfovibrionaceae bacterium
TGAGCGTTAGCGAAGGCTGCAAGGGCCGTTTAACAAAAGGCGGGATGCTTTGAAAAAAAGGAAAAAATATTATGTGGTTTTCATTTGTGGTTTTTTGTGATAAGATAACGGTTCAATGCTTGTGCATTCCGGCACAGGAAAGGAGTTTTTAATGGAAAAAGAACATGCATGTACTTTGGACAAAATTATTTCTCTTTGCAAGAGACGTGGTTTTGTTTATCAGGCTTCTGAAATTTATGGAGGTCAAGCGGGTGCCTGGGATTATGGTCCTTTGGGTGTAGAATTTAAGCGTAACATTCAAAATGAATGGTGGCATTATATGACTCAGCTGCATGATGATGTGGTTGGTTTGGATTCTGCAATTTTTCAGCACCATACAACTTGGAAGGCTTCGGGCCATGTTGATCACTTTTCGGATCCTATGGTTGACTGTACTGAATGTAATGCACGTCACAGGGCAGATAAATTAATAGAAGATTTTGTTGCTTCTCATCCGGATAAGGCGCCTTCTAAGCCTGTTGACTGTATGTCTCATGAAGAAATGTCTGAATATATTAATGCAAATATCAACTGTCCTACTTGTGGCAGCACGAACCGTAAATATACGGCTGTTCGTGAGTTTAACCTTATGTTTAAGACATACCAGGGTCCTTTGGCTGATGAATCTCATTTGATTTACCTGCGCCCGGAAACATGCCAGGGTATTTTTACGGACTTCAAGGCAATTGTTCAGTCTAACCGCATGAAGATTCCTTTTGGGGTGGCTCAGGTTGGTAAGTCTTTCCGTAACGAAATTATTTTTAAGAATTTTATTTTCCGTACCTGCGAATTTGAACAGATGGAAATGGAATATTTTTGTAAGCCTGGCACTGAAGATGAAACTTTCGCAAGATGGAGAAAGGAGCGTTGGGCTTTCTATCTTAAATATGGCATTCCAGAAAAGCAGCTGAAGTGGCACCACCATGACAAGTTGGCTCATTATGCAAAGGATGCTTATGATATTACATACAACTTCCCAATCGGTTTTGAAGAAGTTGAAGGAATCCATTCGCGCACGGACTTTGACTTAAGCCAGCACATGGAATATTCAAAGAAGGATATGAATTATATTGATCAGGAAGATGGCAACAAGAGATACATTCCTTATGTTGTAGAAACTTCTGCCGGTCTTAATCGTAACTTCCTTATGTTCCTTTGTGAAGCTTATGAAGAGCAAAAT
Source organism: Desulfovibrionaceae bacterium (assembly GCA_963605975.1). GTDB lineage: Bacteria > Spirochaetota > Spirochaetia > Treponematales > Treponemataceae > Treponema_D. The sequence continues at coordinate 1,220 of CAVCWN010000300.1, forward strand.
GTTTCTACGGATCCAGAAAAGGAAGATTATAGAACTGTTTTGCACTTGGATCCTAGACTGGCTCCTATTACTGTTGCTGTTTTGCCTCTTATGAAAAAAGATGGTCTTGCAGAAAAGGCAAAAGAAATTCAGCACATGCTTAAAGAGGATTATGTTACTGACTATGATGTTTCTGGTACTGTTGGAAAAAGATACCGCCGCCAGGATGAAGTTGGTACTCCTTTCTGCGTAACTGTTGACTATGATACAATTCAGCAGAAAAAGGATGATGGTTCTGCTAATCCTCTCTTTAACACTGTTACTGTCCGCTACAGAGACAGCATGGAACAGGAAAGGGTAAATCTTGATGATTTAGTTGATTTTATCCACAAGGCTATTCGTAACTACAAGCCTTACGTAAAGGCTTAATGCTTCTTTAAAAAACTGAATGTTCAGGCAAAAGGTCAAAATCAAAATGAGATAAAAACTTTTTGCCTGACATTTTTTTTGTGGGACTTATAATGATTTTGAATTTTTATTTGTTCCCATAAAATTCTGTCTGCAGGTTTCAATTTTTTTGCAGGCAAATAAAAATAAATCAGGTAGAATTTTTATATGGAATATGTTTCCCTGGGAAGGACAAAACTTTTAGTGAGCCGCACGTCTTTTGGCGCCATGAGTCTTGATTGTAAGGAAATTGAAGACTTTGGGGATGAAGCCGAAGAAAAGGCTTGTGCTCTGGTTTATCAGGCATACAAGGAAGGTGTGAATTTTTTTGACCTTTCTCATTCAAAGGCAAATTGTGAAGTCAGGCTTGGCCGCATTGTGCACGGCATAAGGCAAAATGTTATCCTTGCTACAAAGAGTCAGGCTCAGTCTGCCCGTGAACTTAGAAGTGATCTTGCAGAAAGCCTTCAAAATCTTGACACGGATTCAATTGAACTTTACCAGTTAGAAAATCCTCTTTTTTTGCCAGGTCCGGATACTGGGGATGGCCTTTACCGCGAATTGCTTTCCATGAAAGACCGTGGCCTTATAAAGCACATAGGTCTTGCCACGGAAAATATTGAACTTGCCCGAGAGGCTGTTGAAAGTGGCTGCTACGAAGTGGTTCAGTTTCCCTTCAATGTTTTGTATCCTCAGGAATATGTTGATCTTGTAAAACTTTGCGCCCAAAAAGAAATTGGTTGTATTGCCATGCAGCCAATGAATGGCGGACTTTTAAATAATTTACCAATCGCTTTGGGCTACTTAAGCCAGTTTGAAAATGTAGTTCCTGTTTGGGGAGTTCACACCCAGGAAGAATTGCAGCAGATTCTTTATTTTAGCGCAAACCCTCCCGTTATAGATGAAACTTTTAAAAAAGAAGTAGAAAAGCTGCGTATGTTTTTTAATTGATTTTTGGGATTTGGGATGCCTGTCGGGGGTGTTTAGGAAATTTGTATTTGGGTGGAAAGCGGT
>CAVCWN010000301.1:0-2631 GCA_963605975.1 Desulfovibrionaceae bacterium
CTGAATCAGCAATTTTACAAACAACGTTTGGAAAATTGCAGTTCTAAAAATTACAGGGATGTAATTTTTAGAACACCTCCTTTGGAAAGTCCGCGTTAGCGGCAGCACAGGAGGTGCTGAATCAGCAATTTTACAAACAACGTTTGGAAAATTGCAGTTCTAAAAATTACAAGGATGTAATTTTTAGAACACCTCCTTTGGAAAGTCCGCGTTAGCGGCATTTTTAAGTTTTCCTTATGCTTTTAATTCATCCACAAAAAGTTTTACCAAAAGACGCAGTTCTTCTTCCGGCTGAACTCTATCATCCATTGCTAAAAGTCCCAGCGACAAAGAAAGTTTTTGTGCGCTGCTAAAAAGTGCATGAAGAACGGCAGAATAAATTTTTTCTACAGATTCATCTTCAAATGTGACTTTTTCAAAAAGTTTTGAATAATCAATACTTTTATCTTTTAGGCCTTTTTTAATGGCTGCTACAACAATGCTTTTTACAAAAGAAATTTTTTCTTCATATTCAGCAAGACGTTTTTGATTCACACTTTCTTTTTTCATAAATGAATCGAAAAAGTAAATGAATTTAAAAAAATCCGGGCTGTCTTTAAAAGCAGAAGGAAAAACATTCAGCAAAGCTTCCAGCTGTTTTATGCCGGAAAGTTTTTTATATTTTTCGCTTGTAAAAACAACTTCAAATTTTTCTTCCATTGTTTTCCAGGCATGAATTGCCACTTGAATGGACAAGTCTTCTTTTGTAACAAAATACCTGTAAAGGGAAGCAACTCCAATTTCTGAATTAGCTGCAATTTCATTCATTGTTACGCTTTCAATTCCATCTTTTGAAAAGAGCTTGAATGAACAATTCAAAATGTGAGTTATTCTTTCTTCCTTTAATTTTTCAATTTCTTTTTTTCGTTTTTCAGCGGCCTGCATACAAATACTCCGAACCTTGACCAGTGTAATCTGTCAAACCTGCGGCAAGTTCAACTGCGTGGTAAGCACCATTGTAGATGCCTGCATTTTTTGCGCTGACAATTGCATGGTTCATATTAATAAGAAGTGAAGGTTCCTTTATAAAACTTTCAATCATTGAACAGGCGTAAGAAAGTGTTGGACATTCCGGTGTGCCGTCCCCTATTTCTGCAGCCCTGATTGCCCCCCACTTTTCGTGTCCGCCAACATGCTGAATCATCAGTTTAGGAACAGGATAAAAAGCAAGTTCGCTTGGCTTTGTCATAAGAACGTCGCATGGCCTCATCAAAAGATTTGTTGCATAAACTGCGGCAAAAATATCCTTGTGACAAAAAACGTGAAGGCCACGGCTTTCATCACCAAGGCACATCTTGTCTTTAAGAGCCGTTTCTGCAAATTTCTTTGTCTGAGCCCAATCATCAAAATGGAGTGTCGCCATTTCTTCAATGCCAGAAATTTTTTCCTTAAAGAAATTCCACACACTCTGATAGTCACCAATATTTAAATAAAGGACAGCCTTTTTTTCTTTGATGTAAGGAATCAATGTTTTTATAAGACTTGCAAAATAATCCCCCTGGGCCCCTGCCCCACCAATAGAAAGCAAAAATCTTACAGGCCGGCCTTTTTCCAGACGGGCAATGCGCAAAGCAGTATCACGCTCAATATTTTTTACAAGCTCGTGATCAATGTAGTGGCCTGTGTAAACAATTTGATCTTGAGGAATAGGATTTAAAACTTTTCCTTTTTCAAATTCACAAAGCGTTTTGTAGCCAAAATAAGAAGATGGAGTTTGCACCGTGTGAAGGGCACCTTCTGAAAGATGAAGGGCCATTGGCCAGTTGTCTGGAATTGCGTTTACAACATGAGTCAGTCCTGCATGCACGGCAGCCTGGCTGGGCCAGACGTGAGTGGCAATGTAAGGAGTGTTTCGCGGAATGTCATTAAAAAGAGGAACCATGAGTTCTGCATTTTTCTGGTCGCCTGCATTATATGTAAGTTTTTTAAAACCTTCGTAATTTAAAGGTTCCCAGACCAGGCGGTTAAAAAGTTTTGACTTTTGCGAAATGCGTGAAGCCAGGGAATAAAGTTTATTTTGTCCCGAAATAATTTTTGTGCATGTAGTCTGACTGAATGAATTTAAATCCAGCCACAAAGGAGTGTAGCCCATTGCGTGTGCCGCAGAAGCCATAGCCATAGAAATTCTGTAATGGCCAAAACCCATTCTGATGTTTCCGATGATTACAGCTTTTGCCGGTAATTTTTCCAAAGGATCTTTTGAAAGAGTTAAAACCTTAACGCCAAAAGCCGGAGTCAAGACTTCATTTTCCACAACTGCCAGATGATATTCAGCATTTCTGTCATCCCCATATTTTCTTAAAAGTTTTTTTTGATTTCTGATTGCCTTTTTTACAACTTTTTTTGCAATCACATTTCCAAAAATAACTGATGACCTGTCAGTAATTTTTTTTCCACCAATAATTTCTTCTGCCATTTTTTCCTCCTTATAAAACACCGCGTTAGCGGCAGCACAGGAGGTGCTGAATATGCAGATTTACAAACAAAGTTTGGAAATCTGCAGTGATAAAAATTACAAGGATGTAATTTTTATCACACCTCCTTATAAAACACCGCGTTAGCGGCAGCACAGGAGGTGCTGAATATGCAGAT
>CAVCWN010000302.1:0-2011 GCA_963605975.1 Desulfovibrionaceae bacterium
TCTGACTTTGCAGAAGTTTCTGACTTTGCAGAAGTTTCTGACTTTGCAGAAGTTTCTGACTTTGCAGAAGTTTTCTTTTCTGCATTTTCACTTTCCGGATTTTTACTTTCCAGGGCTGGCAGGGCGTCTTTTATTACTTTTATAAAAGCTTCGCCCCACTGCTTGTATTTACCTTCGTTTATGCCCTTGATTTTTAAAAATTCGTCCTTGTTTTTTGGAGGATTTTGCGCCATTAAGGCCAGCTGTTCGTTACTAAAAATGCCATAAACTGGAATTCTGGTGTTGTCACTGATTTCCTTGCGCTTTGCCCTTAACAATTCGTAAATGGCAAACTGCTGGGGTGGCAAAACTTCACGATAGTCCACTTTTGAAGAAGTATTATTATAAGAAGACCTTGCACCTTCATTGTCTGAATATTCGATTAAGAAAACCCAGCCAGTGCCACGCTCCCCGTCTATTAAACGCTTTTCTACGTTTATAATACGGTGGGATTTTAGAAAATTATTTAATTCTGCATGACTTGAAGGTTCGCTAAAGGGACTTATAAAAAATGTCATGAACTGTGTTAATAATGCCATATTTTCTCCAAAAAATTGCGGCAAAAAAAAGTTGCTTCGCAACTTTTTTTTGCCGCTCGCTTACGCACTTCCGGGCCAGCCCAGTGGCCCTTCCGTTCGGCTTAACGCCTCACTACAGAGCCCCTGCCCAGCCCCTACAGAGCTACAGCTCGTTTTACTGTGTATTCAAGGGGCAAAGCAGGCGAATACCAAGGTAATCGTCGCACTCGTCGGCGTAGCTGCTGCCGGAACTGCCGACCTTGCAGTAGTAGTCGTAGTCGTAGTAGCTGCCACCGCAGCTGTAGCGGTAGTCGTCGTAGCGGGAATCCCAAACCCACTCAAAGACATTGCCACTCATATCGTAGAGGCCGTAAGCGTTTGCTGCTTTTTCTGCTACAGGGTGGGTTTTATCTCCACTGTTGTCGCGATACCAGCCTACCTGGTCCAAATTGTCGCTGCCCGCATAAGTAAAATTTTGGCCACCTTTGGCTGCATACAGCCATTCTTCTTCTGTTGGCAGACGATAACCTGAAGCACCTGTGTTTTGGGTAATCGTACCACTTATTGAATTACCCTGGTGAGGGGTGTAGCCCCATGTGCTTACATCCGTGCTGCCATTTACAGAATAAACTGCTTCAAAACCTTTTAAAAGACTTAACTTATTACAAAAATAAATTGCATCGTACCAGCTGACCTTTTCTACAGGATTATTATCACCTTTATAATAACTTGGGTTTTCTCCCATAACAGCTTTATATTGGGCCTGTGTTACTTCTGTCTTTCCCATAGCAAAATCTTTTCCAGGAATTTCTACAAAGCCCTTTTCTACAACTTTTTTATAAACAAAAAAATTACCCTTTATGCTTGTATCCCCATAAGAAACTGATATTTCGTATTTACCGTTTTTTCCGGGTACTGTAAGGCTTACTGAAAGTTCACTGTCACTTTTTATTGTTACACTTGAATCTGCCGTAATTGATGCATTCGTACAAGTTACTTTAAAATCTTCTGCCTTCACATAATCTGCTGTAAAGTTTTTACCTTTTACTACAGCTTCTATTACAGAATCTTCATCCACAATATTTTCTTTAGGAATTGTGAAAGTGTCAAAGTTTAAGGAATCTGCCACTGCAAGTTCAGAATAAATGTCTTGCTTTACATCATCAAACAAAAGGCACACTTTGTATTCACCGTCTGCTGCAGGTGCTTTTACAGTTTTTTCAAAAACATTTGTGTCTTTTGTAAAATTTTTTGTGTCCACTTCAAAAGGGCTTCCTTCTATTTTTCCATTTGAATTATAAAAAGCAATTTTTATAATTCCTGCCACATCAAGGTTAACACCTTCAACCGTCACTTTGATTTCCGAATTTTCGTCAGAATTTGTAAATTGAACTACTTGCTGTGACAAAAGCACGCTGGAAATTTTTGCCTGGCTTACATTTACTTTCGCGCTG
>CAVCWN010000303.1:0-2915 GCA_963605975.1 Desulfovibrionaceae bacterium
GTCAGCTGGTAACCAGATGGAAAAATAATAAGGCAGGCTTACAAGGCCTATGGCAACTAAAAGTCCTATGAAAAGTCCAAAGAGGCAGCCGTCTTTTAATGATGGCAAAATGTTTTTAAAAAAAGTTTTTATGTGGGGCGTTTCGAAATTTGCTATGGAAGCTTCGTTTTTACCCTGAGCAAAAAGCAGGACGTGGATGAGCATGAGTATGAAAAGACAGGCGGCTACTGTTAAAAGAGAAAGTTTTGAAGAATCCAGATTCAACTTGCCTATTCCGTAGCAAAGAAAAAGTCCACCCACGATCGAAAGGGTAATGAAAAAATTTATAAGTACAAAGTGGAACATGTTGTCCCAGAGATCACAAAAATTCTTTTTAAGAAAAAATCTAAACATACACTAAATCTACTTAATTTAAACTTTACAGTCAACAAAATTAATTTTAAACTAGTTTCATGGATTATTCAATAAAAGAGATTTTAGCTTTAATCAGTCACATTCATACTTCATCGCAGGACTACAGCAAAAAAAGACTCAGTAATACAAAAGAAGGTTCCTTTGTTTCAAGTCACGGTTTTATACTTTTTTTACTTTCTAAAAAATCCATGACTATGGGGGAAATCAGCCGGGCTGTTAACCGCGAAAAATCTACAACTACGGTTTTAATAAGAAAATTGTGCAACCAGGGACTTGTAAAAATGGAAGAAAATCCCCAGGACAAAAGAAGCATTATTCTTTCGCTTACTCCCAGAGGAAAAAAAATGAATTCTTTGACTTCTTCTATTTCTAAGGAACTTTTGGATTTGTGCTACAAAGATTTTTCGGATGATGAAAAAGAAGAACTGCTTTTTCTTTTAAAAAAGATGGCAAAAAATCTAGACCAGGAAAAAGACAGATAAGAAAATTTAGTTTTATATAAAACAACTTGACTTTAGTTTGAAATAAAACTATATTCCCCATAAAAGTTTTGCCCTACCATCAAGGCGGAGTTTTTGAAACTTTTTTTTATGGAGGAAATATAAAAATGAATTTAAAAAAAATCGGGCTCTTTACAATTTTTACCTTTGCACTTTCTTTTCTTTTTACAATAAGCGGCTGTTCAAAAAATAATAAAAAAAGCACTTCGTCTTCTGTTGCGCTTTTTGTTCCCGGCATTATGGCGGATTCTCCAATTTATGCGAATTTGGCAAAGGGTGTTTCTGGGGCGATTGATGAATGGAATTTGGGAAAGGCGGATGATGAAAAGGCTTTGCTTTATGTTATGGAGGCCGGAACCAACCAGGCTGAATGGTCTGCAAAATTGACTTCACTTGCGGCAAGCGGAAAATATGATTTAATTATTTCTTCAAACCCGTCACTACCTGAATATGCCCAGCCTTTGACAAAAGAATTTCCAGAAGAAAAATTTATTTTTTTGGATTCGGAATGTTATGATAACGAAAACATTGCATGTCTTTCTTACAGCCAAAAAGAAGAAGCTTACCTTTCTGGTTATATAGCAGGCCTTATTTCCAAAAGTCACAAAGTGGCCCTTTTGGCAGCCCAGGAATATCCTGTAATGAATAATATTTTAAAACCCTATTACGAAAAGGGAGCAAGTGACGCTTATGAAGGAACCACCTGTGACTTCAGGGTTTTGGGCAACTGGTATGATGCGGCAAAGGCTGCTGAAATTACAGACGCCTTGGCACGTAAAGGGGTGGATGTTATTTTGCCAATTTGTGGTGGTGCCTCGCAGGGGGTAATTTCTTCTGCTGTGGAAAATGGAATTTATTTAAACTGGTTTGATGAAAATGGATTTTCAAAAGCACCGGGTACAATTATTTCTTCCTGTATGGTGGAACAGGAAAAGGCTGCTAAAGAAGTTACTTTGGAATATTTAAATGGAAAAACTGAATGGGGAAAAACAAAAACTTTGGGCTTTAAGGAAGGATACATAACTTTTATTGATGACGATCCTCTTTACCTTTCATGTGTAGAAGAAAATGTCAGAAATGAAATTCAAAATTTGATTTCTTCAATAAAAGAGGGTAAAGTATTAATAGATTTGGATTAGGGAGCCAGTAAAGATTGTAATTTTTTGGAAGCTCACCTCATTTTTTCGCTTTGAAAAGTTCAAGGAAGTTTTATTTTAATGAAGATAAAAGTGCATGGTCTTTGCAAGGAATATCTTTTAAAAAATGCTCTTAAAGATGTAAGTCTGGAATTTGAAGGCGGCAAACTGCATGCAATTCTTGGGCAAAATGGAGCAGGAAAATCAACTTTTTCAAAAATACTTTCTGGAAATATAAGGCCTTCAAGTGGTGACATTTTTCTTGATGACAAAAAAGTTTTTTTTAAATGCCCGCGGGATGCCCTAAAACATTCCATTGCACTTGTAAACCAGACTCCTTTTTTAGCAACAGAACTAAGTGCTAAAGAAAACATAAACCTTATTCTTAAAGGGAAAAAAGTTTCTTCCGTAGAAATTACGGATTTAAAAAACAAGTGGTGTCCTCATTTAAATCTTAATGCAAAAGTAAAAGATTTGGGCGGGAACTTTCGCTTCTACACTTCCCTTTTGGGCATTCTTTTAAGAAAAACAAATTGCATTATTCTGGATGAACCTTCAGCTTTTCTGGAAGCGGATGAAAGAAAAAATCTTTATGAAAATTTAAGGTGCCTTTGTAACGAAGGAAAGCTGATAATCGTAATCACTCATTCAAAAGCAGAAGCTGGGCGGTGGGCAGACACAGTTACAATTTTTAATGAAGGAAAAGTTTTTCATCATTTTGAAAGTTCGAAAGAATACAATGCTTATCTGAAATATCTTGAAGAAAATAAAATTGAAAAAATAAATTCTCTGCCACATCAAATGATGGATGTAAAAGTCAGCCCCTGCCTGATTGCCGAAAAAATAAAAGTCAAACCAAAAAACA
>CAVCWN010000304.1:0-14723 GCA_963605975.1 Desulfovibrionaceae bacterium
ACAAGCAACTGGTCACTGTTGTAATTTTTTATTTTGATTCCATAAATCAGCTTTGCACCCTGTCCAAAATATTTTTCTCCGTCTTCCAAATTTATAAATGCATAAGTTGAATTTATATCTGCATATCCCGAAGAAAAAATTCCTGTAACATTAAAAATTCTTTCCTGGGAAATAAGGCTTACATCCGAAGAGCCGCTCATGGCCAGAATGTTCACCTGTGAACCTACGTGGCAGCCCAGCTGTCTTGCAAGACTACTGCCCAAAACAATTGAATTTTCTTCTGACAAATCAAAGTCTCCGGAAGTGATTTTCATTTCTTTTTTAAAACCAGAATCACTATTACAAATGGAAGATGGAAGAGCTCTTATTAAAGCGCAGGACTGACTGGTTGTAGTTCCCACCATCAGGCCCTGGGCTTCATAAAATGGAGTAACAGAAATTATATTTTTATTTTTTTCGCAATAGTCAAGAAAATTATCTTTTTCTTCCGAAGGCAAATTGGAAAGCCGCACGTGGTAAGACGAAAGTTCCATAATGGAATCTATGAAAGTCATTTGAAATCCATTCATAACACTCATCACAACAATCAGAGCCATTACACCAAAAGCAATTCCTATAGAAGACAACCTGCTGGTTACTGCGCTGGACCGGCTTTTTGAATCAACTTGATTAAATCTGGAGGAAACAAAATTTATCCATTTTAAATTTGAAAATATTTTATTCATCTATTTCATCATTCCTTCTAAGTTCCATGTCACCAATAAAAATTTGTTCCAGAACTTTTTTATTATTTTCGTAAGTGGCAAGAACCCTGTAATCATCATCAAAAAAAATTTCCTGACTGTAATCTTTATTCGATTTGTAAATTGTACGTATTCTTAAAATACCGTCTTCATAAAAATCATAATCCGGAAAATCCGCTTTAGTCGTATACTTAAAAACATTTTTTTTGCGGCTTTCAATTTTTCCGTATTCAATTGTTTCTTCACTGGTAATCTGCCGGTCCTTGTTGTATGTTCTGTTTATAACTTTTGAAAGTTTTTTACTGCCAGAGCTTGTATCATAATTTTTTATTGAAATGGGATTTAAATCTTTATCGTAAACAGTTTGCACTTGTATGTTTCCCAAAAAAGATTCTTCACTCACACCGTCTAGTGCCCAGTCACTTTCTGTTTTTTTATATTCGTATCTGGCACGCGAAATCATCTTCATATCTTCAAGGGAAGTTTTAGAATTTTTCCAGACAGTTTTTTCTATTAGATGATAATTTTCATCATATTGAGTTAAAGTGATTGTATCATCATTAGCATTCACAATTTCTGTTGAAGAATCATTTAAATAATTTAAACTAAGATTTTCAGCACCATATTCAAACTGACGCAAATTTTGATTAGAGGCCAAGTAGACAATTTCCGAAATGGACTGACCGTTTTCTGAAAGCCCTGCAATAAAAGAAAGACTTTCACTCATGCTGTCAAATTTTGGATTTTCCAGTTCCTTTAAAATCCACTTTTGTGAAGACTCTGCGTACTCATCTGTATCAGCATAATAATCCGGATAAAAAGGCTGATTTTCACTTTCGGGAAAATACTGGGCATAAAGGCGGGAGAGTTGATTTCTTTGCTGCATGACATCTTGAAAAACATAAGTGTCAAGATTAAGAGACTTTGTCAACTGTTCCTGCATAGGATTTAGAGAAGGAAAAAAAAGATACAGCGAAAGAATCAGTGCTTCAAGTGTCATAAGCTAGAGGCCCAGAAATTCATTAAGATACTCTTCTTCGTCAAAAGCTTTTATGTCATCATACTTTTCGCCAAAGCAAATGAAAAGAAGGGGAATGCCCAGCTGGCGGCCAATCGTAATAATTTCACCACCCTTGGCTGTAGAATCGTATTTTGTAAGAACAAGGGCATCAAGGCCGACCGCTTCGTGAAAAACTTCTGCCTGGCGAACAGCGTTTTGCCCTGTCGTTGCATCAATGACAAGAATTTTTTTATAACAGCCAGGACTTGCTTTTGAAGAAGCCACTTTATCTATTTTTTTTAATTCGCTGATTAAATTATCTTTGTTGTGAAGACGGCCAGCTGTGTCTGCAAGGACAAGACCTCCACCTTTTGCGCTCACACTTTCTGCCGCATCAAAAACGACAGCGCTAGGATCGCTTCCCATCTGGTGCTTTACAAGACGAATGCCCAGCTTTTCGGCATGCATAGCAATTTGATCTACAGCCGCTGCACGGAAAGTATCACTGGCTGCAAAAACAACATTTGAAAAATTTGCAGAAAAAAGTTTTCCCATTTTAGCAAGTGAAGTTGTCTTTCCAACTCCATTCACACCAAGCACCATGTAAATATTTGTTTTGCCTTCCTCTGGAGTAAAAGTTATTTTCTTTACATAAGGCTTTATTAAATTTTTCAATGCCAGATAGATTTCATCTTTTTCGTGCAGCTTTTCTTTTTTTACAACTTCTTCAAGTTCATCTGTAATTTGCATTGCATTTTTTGCACCAACATCACCTTCAATTAAAGCATCCGTTAAATCTTCAAAAAATTCTTCTTCAATTTTTTTGTGTGATGAAAAAAGATTTTTCAATTTTTCTGCAAAAGAAATTTTTGCCATATTTTTCTCCCATTAAAATCTAAAGTTCCCTTTATAAAGGTTATCACTAAAAAATCATTTTCAATTCGATTTTTCACTTTTGTTTTCACTTTCCATTTTTTCCCCGCTGTTTTCAAAAAGATTTTCACCTTCAGGATTTGCAGTCTTTTCATTTTCACCAGCATTTACATTTTCTTCTGTGATTTGGCTTTCTTCTGCCACTGGCTTTTCAAAATGCGGAATATCACTTTCTTCTACAGAATAGGCATTTACTGGCAAGACTTGATTTGCCGCATTCAAGTAGCGCACAAGTTCAAAAATAAAAAAGGCAGAAGAAGCGACTGTAGTTCCAATAGAAATATATTTTGCAGTATTCCAGAAAACCGCAGCCCCCCGCTCTTCATTCCCGCTGTTATAAGCATTTATTACAGAAGTTGCGATTCCGTTTGACAGCATCATGACAGGAACAGAAATTACAAATGCCGAATAACCTCTGTACATCCATATGCGGCGTCTGTTAATTATTTCATTTAAATCCTGGACTTTAACGTCAACCATCAAACTATCATTTTCCACCATCAAGCTTTGGGGAATAAAGAAAAATGTTGAATAAGGCTCTCCATCTTCTTCCACCAGTTCTGTGGATTCGCTGCCGTCTTCAAGAGTAACTTTTTTTTCTTTTAGAACTTTTCTTTTTTCCTTAGAAATAAATTGCCCCAAAACAGACTGGCCGTTTACTTTCAAACTTGCAAAATAATTTTCATCTGTATTTCCAGTCAACTGGCCGTTTGAATAAAAAGAACCTTCCACTTGATTTTTTAAATACAAATTGAAAGCCCCCTGGCTTTTGTCTGTCAAAGGCAAAGAAATATAAAAGGCACTCGAATCCGAAAAATCGTATGACAAAGAAATTTTATTTGAAGTGGGACTGTCAAATTCCAAAGTATGAAGGCCGGCTTCAACAGTAATTTTTTCAGGACAGGGATTATAGACAACTCCATCCAAGGAAAGAGAAAGTTCATTCTTTTTTGTGTAAGGGATAATGTCAAAAAAAAGTTCCACCGGCAGGGCATTTGCAATTTTTGGCATAAGGTCCTGCACAAGGTTAGAAGCAATTTTTTTTACTCCCCGGATTGTACCGATGTCTGTCGCCTGACCCAATAAAGTTCCACCCGGGTAAGTCCTGATTTCTACATTGACTAAAATATAATCTCCGTAAGAAGTAATTTTTCCGCTTAAAAGTCCATTGATTTTTTCTGCCCGGCAAGTTCTTTCAATTTCTGAAGAAGTAGCTGAAGAAGAAATGTTCACCAAAGTATCGTAAGAGTTTTTGTATAAAACTACACTTTCGCTCAAAACAATATTTTCTTTTTTTGGGGATTTATTTTCCTGTGACAAAAAAATTAAATCATTTTGATTTTCATTTAATGCTTCATCATCAATTTTCTTTTGATTTATTTCATCCTGCTCTTTTAAATTGTCATCAATTTTTTTTTGAATCTCCTTTATATTTTCTTCACAAGCGGCAATTTCTTTTTTAATTTTTTTTGAATCCGAATAAGACAAAACAAGAGAATCCCTTTTTTGAACCTCCTTTGACAGTTGTAAAAAAAGAGAAGTTCTGTTTGTTTTTAAAGACTGCCTTTGCCTGAAGTAAAGTTCTTCTTCACCAGGCAAGTGCTTAGAGCCAACAGAAATCTGTTCAAGCATAAGGGCCGGAATAACTTTTTCCAAACCAACTTGTGTAGAAGAAAGAGATGTCTGTTTTGTAAAAGTAAATTGCTTTGCTCCAAGCACCCAGTCATCAGCAAAAGCTGAAGGAATAAAAGTGAGTGTGCAGAAAAGAATTACAATTATTTTCCGCAAGTTCACTTTATTCTTTGTCTCCTAGATCATCATCATCATCTGCAGAAAGAGGCAGGCCCTTCCATTTTGCAGAAAGCCATTCATCCAAAAATCCGTCTATATCTCCATCCATAACACCTTGAATGTTACCAACGGAATATTTTGTTCTGTGATCTTTAACCATAGTGTAAGGCTGGAAAACATAAGAGCGAATCTGGCTGCCAAAAGAAATGTCTTTTTTTTCACCAGCAAATTTCGAATTTTCCTTTTCCTGTTCATTTTTATAATATTCGTAAAGTCTTGAACGCAACATGCTCATGGCAGTCTGGCGATTCATCAGTTGAGACCTTTCACTGTCGCAGGCAACAACAATTCCTGTAGGCAAGTGGGTAAAGCGAACAGCAGATTCAGTTTTGTTGACATGCTGACCTCCCTTGCCACCAGACCGGTAAGTGTCAACGCGCAAATCCTTAGGATCAATTTTTACTTCGATTGAATCGTCAAGGACAGGGAAAACATAAACCGAAGCAAAAGAAGTGTGGCGTCTGGCGTTTGCATCAAATGGAGAAATGCGAACCAGGCGGTGCACTCCAGCTTCACCTTTTGTGTATCCGTAAACATAAGGCCCTGAAATTTTCATGTTAATTGATTTCAAGCCACCTTCAACTTCTTCTTCTTCTAGCACTTGAACTTTATAGCCGTGTCTTTCTGCCCACCGCTGATACATTCGGCTGAGCATAAAAGTCCAGTCACAGGCTTCCGTTCCACCAGCCCCTGCATGAACACTCAAAAAGCAATCGTTTTTATCAACTTCATCACTCAAAAGATTTAAGATTGATTCGTGTTCATATTTTTTTTGAGCTTCTTCCAGCTGACTTTTTAATTCACTTTCTACGCTTTGATCATTTTCTTCAATTCCCAGTTGATACAAAGTTTCAAGATCGTCAGCAGTTTGCAAAAGTTCCTTCCATGGCTCAATTCTGCCTTTAAGCATTTTGATGTCATTCATGAGTTTTGTAGCCTTGTCATTGTCATCCCAAAAACCAGGCTGTGTGGTAAGAGCTTCTTTTTCAGCTATCTTCTTTTCAATTTCGTCCGGGTCAAAGACGCCCCCAGACATCCTTAATATTTGCTTTAAGGGCGTCAATTGGTTCTTTTAAATCTTCAAGCATTTTAAAAACCTTTACATTAAAAATATTTTTTCGCAGCAAACTCTGCTTTTATTTTTTTTATTTTTTGGGAATTGATTTTCCACTCACCGCAGCCTGGGCCTTCATTTGACATCTCTTCCATCTTTTTTCTTTAAGTTCTGTAATTACAAACATGCCGTCAAGGGGAAACTGGTAAATTCTTACATTGTCATAATAGTCAGTCACAGAATCTATTTCTTTTTTCAGTTTTGCCAAATCACCTTCGCTAAGGCTCATGTTTTCCCAGCAGGCCCTTTGTATTTTTTTAAAGCCCGTGTGTGCGAGAAGATTAACCATAGCGCGTGCACTGTCTGTGCTGCCCGGATCAAGTACAATCGATACAAACATATATATAAATTAATTTAAAGACCCCTTATTGTCAAATTTAGGTATCTAAAACTGGCATTTTTAGAAGTCCCCTTACAAAAAAAAATGACATTAAATTATTTGCCTTAGCATTTCAAGCAAACTTGAATCATTTACTTGATTTTTCATATTTTCTTTAAGGACATCTTTTTCATTTTTTTCAGCTGCTGCCGTTATGGCACTTCCATCTGCATCTGACTGGGGTCGATTGTCCTGGGCAATATTTCCACCCTGGCTTTGACCTTCACTAGGCAATTCCACCAGAACAACTTCATCCCCCACATTCATCATATTGTAAAAACCTTTTTTTTCAAAAGTTCCAGAAGAAATTTCTTCCCCCAAAAGTTCAACTGTATAAGTTCCCAGAAGATCTGCCGAAGAATATGTTACGCCAGGGCCCGTATCCTTAGTTTTAATTTTTCCTTTTTTGACAACATCGAATTTTGCACCTTTCACAATTCCATCGGATTTTCCCAAATCAACTAAAATTTGACCTGCAGAAGATTTTAAAATTTTTCCCCGGATTGGAAGAATGTCCAAAAGACTGGAACGGAATCTGATTAAAGTATTTGCAACTTTATCGTTTCCAGTTCTGTAAATGTGGAAATCCTTTGTCTTAGTTCCACTTCTTGCCGAATACATTTGAAGATCCAGTCGGAAAGTTCTGTCACTTTCATCCACCGAAACAATAAAAAAATAATCATAAGAAGCAGCGCGGGCCAAACTGTAAGCCTGGGCGTAACCTGTCACAGCCTGACTCTGGAAATGCAAGGAAGCCTGGGCCACACCGGAAAAGACATCACTTATAGCACGAACCATAATGCTTTCAAGGTTTGCGTGCTTTAAATTAGCAGGATTTTCTACGTAATAAAGGCCCATATTCCACCGGCACTTGTCCAGATAAAAGGGGTCCACATTCCAACGGTGAGCAAGGTTATTTTGCATCATATTTTCAAGAGCTTCAATTTTGTAGTCATTTTTGATCTGTCGGTCAGTCTTTTTACTGGAAGGAGAATCTTCGTCTGTCTGGGTGCCAGTCGAAACAGATTCATTTTCCTTTATAAAATTCAACTGGTACAAATAAAGTTCGTAAAGTTTATCACGTTCAAGCATGGAAGCATAAGACTGCCTGGCCGGAATGTTCAGTGGATCTAAAACAAGGGCCTTTTGCCATTCAAAACGTTCTGCAGGTCCATTGTAATTTCTTTTGTATTCATTGGCTTTTTCTATGTGGAACTTAGCCCAGTCACTTCTTCTGGAATCTTCTATTTTAACAGTATCTGCAACAACCTGTTCAAAAGCCAGGCGCATAACTTCATCCTGGGGATTTATGGAAAGCCCCGTAGAAAAAGTTGATATTGCCCTATCCTGCAAATTGAGTTTTACTTCAGAAATTCCTTTTAAATACCATGCATCACTTAGTTCCCGGTTTCTGCCAATTCTGTAATCGCAAATATCAATCACTTCAGAATATCTTTTTTGAGAAAAAAGAATTTGTCCTAAAAGTTCATAAGCCTTGTCATAGTCAGGTGAAATTTGAACAGCACTTCTTGCCTGGCGTTCAGCTTCTTTTGTGTCACCCCTTTTTGCAGCCAGGTAAGATGCCAGGTAATGAACTTCAGCTTCACCCGAATGATAAGTTAGTGCCTGTTTTATAAAAGATTCTGCCTGATCATTTAAGCCCTGCTCTGCACAAACAAGGGCCAGGGAAAGCAAAGCCTTTCTGCTTTTTTGATCCCGCTTCAGGGCATCCTGGTAATAATTTTTTGCAGAAATAAGACTGCCCCGGTAAATGGCAATTTCTGCCTGACCAAAGCGGGCTTCAATATTGTTAGGTTCCTTAGAAAGTACGTCTTTAAAATATTTTTCGGCTTCATCAATTTTACCCTGGGCAAGACAACACATTCCTTTTAAATTCTTTATGTCACAATAATTTCTGGAATATTTTTCTGCCGTCTCTGCGTACTCCAGGGCAAGATCGTATTCCCCCAGATAAAATGTGGAAAGCGAAAGGTTATACCAGGCATCTGCATATTTAGGATTAAGGGCCAAGGCTTCCTGGTAATTTTCAACTGCTTTAAAATAGTTGCCCTGGCACTGACAGTCATAGCCGTCATTAAAAAAAGTCATAGCACTTTTTGCCTGACAAAAAAGCCCAAGCGAAAAGAAAAAAGTAAAAAGTGCAAGAAAAAAACTTTTCTTTCTAAAATTCATTTAAGGCCCCCCACAAACTCAAAGTTACCTGATGCAAGAAATGCAAAATTTGCAAAGCAAAAATTATTCTGAATTTCTTTTTACAACCTTTATCAAATTGACTTTATGGCCTTCCATTTCCTGAACAATAAAGTCGAAATTTTTCCAGCTGACCTTTTCAAAACGAAGAGGAATTTTTCCAAAAAGATCAAAGACAAATCCCCCCAGAGTATCAAATTCCTGGGAAGGAAAATCTGCATTTAAACTTTCATTCATATCGTCAAGGTCAACTCTTGCATCGCAAAGCCAGACATTTTCACTTAAAGGAAGAATATCTGCCCTTTCCTTGTCGAATTCGTCCTGTATGTCACCAACAATTTCTTCAATTATATCTTCCATACAGACAATTCCTGAAATTCCGCCATACTCATCAATTACAACAGCAATGTGAACATGGCGCCTTTTAAATTCCCTTAAAAGGGAATCGATTTTTTTACTTTCAGGAACAAAATATGCCTTTCTGATAATTTTATTCAAATCAACTGTTTCGTGATTTGCATAAACTTTTATCAAATCCTTGACATACAAAATTCCTAAAACATTATCAATAGAATCTGAAAAAACCGGAAAACGCGAATGGCCACTTTCACAAATTTTTTTCAAGAGGTCCTCTTCTTTTGTATCAATCGAAATAAAATCAACATCAATCCGGGGAACCATAACTTCTTTTACAGAAGTTTCATGCAATTCCTCTACCCCTTGGATCATGTCATTTTTTTCTTCTTCAATAAGTTCTTCCTTTGCAGAAATTACAGTATTTTCTCCCTGCAAGGCAGACTGATCTTTTTTTTCTTTTTTACGGTTGAATAAACCCATTATATCTTCCTGTCATTTTTTATTAGAAGTTCCTTCTGAAAAAAATTAAAGGAGCTCCTCTTCTTCAAAAAAGTCCATAAGTTTTTTTTGAACTTTAAGCATCTTGCACTGCGGCATTTTATTTTTTTCAACATGCTCTTCGCCGTGATCTAAACCCTTCAAATGCAAAATTCCGTGAATCAAAAGGCGCTTTAATTCTTCATTTTCGCTTACTTCAAAGTATAATGCATTTTTAGGCAGACTTTCTACACTGATTACAATGTCACCCAAAAGCTGCCACTTGCCCATTTTATCTTTGTAAAAAGAGCCGTCTTCAAAACTAAGAACATCTGTAGGGCTGTCAATGTTACGATATTCTTTATTCAATTTTTGAATGTAGGAATCTGTGCAGAAAAAAATTGAAAGCTCCTTGTGATTCATTTTAAGTTTTTCCAAAACCATCATGACAAATTCCAAAAGAGACATTTTTTTATATTCATCCAAATAGGAAGGACGCTGCATATTTTCTTCAAAACTAACTGAAACTCTATTCATTTTATTTTCCTGTTTTAGACATATCCTTTATTTTTTTAAAGCAGTTTTTTTTGCAGAAGATTTTTTTTCTTCACTTTTTACAAGTGCTTTTTTTCCAGTCTTTTCAGCTTTTTTCTGGCCGACATTTTCAGATTTTTCTTCTTTTTTTGAAGATTTTAGATCTGCCTTTTTTGAAGATTCAGCTTTTGCTTCACCGCCACTTTCTTTGGCAGATTGATTTTTGTCACTTTCTTCAACTTTTTTTGGCTCTCCATTTTGCTCACTGTTATTTTGAGAATTTGGATTTTGAGCATTTTCATTTTTCTGGCCGTCAGGGTCTTTCTGGCCAGGGTACTGAACACGGCTGTGGTAGAAGCCTGTCAAAACCTGAACAAAAGCTTTTTTTATCAAAGTTAAATCTTTAAAAGTAAGGTCTGCTTCATCCAGCTGGTGAGCATCATATTTTTGCTGAACCAGACTGTCTATGAAACGTTCAATTCTAGGGCCAGTAGGATTTTGCAAACTCCTGCATGCCGCTTCAGCTGTATCCGCCAGCATCACAACAGCGCTTTCCCTAGAACTTGGAGGATTACCAGGGTAAGAATAATCTTCCACATTCACATTAGGATCTTTTTCTTTAGCCTTTTCGTAAAAGACTTTAATTACTTGATTTCCGTGATGTTCAGAAATAATTTTTTCAATAACTTGCGGCATGTGAATTTCACGAACCATTTCTACAGAACGCTTTATGTGGTCACGGATAATTGTGACGCTAAGGGAAGGGTTAATTACATTATGCTTGTTTTCTTCACCAGCCACTTGGTTTTCCGTAAAATACTCAGGTCTGTCCATTTTACCTATGTCATGGTAAAGGGCCGCAACTCTTGCAAGAAGGGCATTTGCTCCAATGGCACGGCAGCCGTCTTCTGCCAGTTGAGCCACCATTTCTGAATGCTGGTAGGTACCGTTTGCGGTAAGAAAAAGTTTTTGCAGGACTTCATTATTCCTGTCACTCAAATCCATAAGGCGGAAAACCGTAGGCGTATTTAAAATATACTCCAAGGGAGTCATAAAGCCCAGACAAAGGATGCTTGACATAAAACCATTTGCCGCAAGTTCCAGATATATGTACCAGAAGCCAGCGAAAAAATCTCCATTAATAACCTTTAAGAGGGCCATAACCAGACAGTTCATTAAGGCAATTACAATGCCAGAAGAAACTAACTGCAATCTGTTTTTAATGGATCTTACAATATAAACTGAACTTAAAGAAGTTAAGAAAACGTAAAGAAAAGGAATGATTTCGTAATTGGAAGCATTCAGGACAAGGAGGGCCTGGATGATTGAAAAATAAATTCCGTCTATTGAAGCAAAAAGAATACATGTTAAAAAAACAAAAAGGGAAGAAGGAATAATTACCGGGATTGAATAAGGAGATGAAAATTTTGCAGAAAGACTTGCTCCTATGCAGGCACCATAAGAAATCAAAAAGAAAATCGAAAGCATAAGGGTTTCTTTAAAATCAATTTTTTTGCCAATAACAATTTTTGAAAAGAAGAAAAGGCTTAAAAGGCAAATTATCATAAGGTAAATAAAATCATTAAAGAAATTTTTAGGATTAAATTCCGGATTTAATTCTGAGATGCGCAGCATTTTTGCATACTGTTCTTCTGTGATTTCAAAACCTTTTTTTACGATTACTTCATCTTTTTGAATGGCTTCAAATTCATCTGTTTCTTCAAGACTGGCAGGAGACTTTATTGTAATGTCTGAAGTCTGCCCTACTTCGTAGTCATTTATGTTAAAATTGACATATTGAACTTTTGTAGACTTCCAGGCCGCAAGACAAAGTGAAAGGACCAAAGCCAAAAGCATAATCACAAGATGCTTCCAGTTGCTTTTAAAAAAGTCACCAATCGTTTTTCCAAGGGAGTTAGAATTATTTTTCTTAAAATTCCTATTTTTCTGTAAATTCATATTCTACCTTTAATTTGATTTTTAGAATTCTTCAAATTCTTTATAGTTATCATAAGCTTGAATTATTTCCTTTACCAAAGGATTTCTGACTACGTCACAAGCTTCCAGTTTTGTTATGGAAATTCCGCTTACAGCAGAAAGTATTTTTAAAGCATGTTCTAAACCGCTTGGAGTGCGGCGGGGTAAATCAATTTGACTAAGATCCCCGGTTACAAAAACTTTTGAATTTTCGCCCATACGGGTAAGAAACATTTTCATTTGTTCCTGAGTTGTATTTTGCGCTTCATCCAAAATGATAACGCTGTCATTTAAAGTGCGGCCCCTCATGTAAGCCAGAGGAGCAATTTCTACCACTCCGCTTTCTGTCATTTTTCTGACCATTTCTTTGGGCAAAAGAAGGTTCATGGCATCATACAAGGGTCTTATGTAAGGATTGATTTTTTCCTGCAAATCGCCAGGCAAGTAGCCCAAAGATTCCCCAGCTTCCACAACAGGCCTTGTAAGAACAATAGATTTTTTTTCGTGGCTTAAAAGAAGGCGAAGTGCTTCTGCCATACAAAGAAAGGTCTTGCCACAGCCAGCCGGTCCTTCTGCAAAAACCATATCGAACTTGCGAAAGTTTTTTACAAGCTGGGCCTGGCCCTTTGTCCTGGGGTAAACTTTTCTAAGACCGCCAGGCACAGAAATGGCCATGGAAGAAAGAAAATCATGTTCGGCCTTTTCATTATTTTTTTTATGGAAAGAATCTGTATTTAAAATGGATTCAAGCAATTCCGCATCCGTAAAAGAAGCAGAATCTCCGGCTTCATCCGAAAAGCGGTCAATGACAAACTTAAGTCGTTCCTGGACATGAAAGTCATCACATTCAACCGAAAGCTGGTTACCCACAGCAAAAACAGGTACACCTAAAGCGGCTTCAATGAGTTTTAAATTACTGTCATTAGTTCCACAAACACGCTGCAAAATTTCACTGTCTGGAACAATTATTGTATATTCAGCCATCAGTCCTAATTTCCAAAAATCGAAAGTTTCGATTTTTTAGAGATATGGGTATCTCTAAAAAGTGCAATTTTTTAGAAACACCTAAAGTCTATTTTATAAAAGCTTTATAAATAGGTCAACTTATGCAGGCCCCTCAAAAATTTAGCATTTACAAAGGCCGTCTTATGAAAAAAATCTTTAAAGTAAGAAATACTGTGCTATAATAAGGCCTTGTAAAAAACGCAATAGCGCAACAAGAGGAGTGTAATAAAAATTATGACCCACGAAGAATATGTTAATGGATACGCAAAACTGAACAAGGCTTACAACGATACTTTTGATGCCCTGCAGGAACTTTTTGATTTAGGTTTTTCTGATCCAGAAGTTTCCCAGCGCTACAATTATGCTTTGAATATTTTAGATGAAGCTTTGGACATTTACAAAAATTCCTATGTGAACAAGGAAGAAAAGGAAGAAGAAATTCCTGAAGAAAAAGAAGATGAAGAAAAGCCTAAAAAGACAAAGGGCTTCCAGATTTTTGGTGGAAAGAAAAAATAGTCAAAAAAAAGGCACCTGAAAACCAGATGCCTTAAACTGAGCTATAGCAGATTTGAACTGCTGACCCACGCCTTAAAAGGGCGTTGCTCTACCTACTGAGCTAATAGCCCATCCGCTCGTTCGAACGTGAGAATGACTATAAATTAAATTGATTTTTTAGTCAAGTGGTAAGTGTCAAATTAAGAAAAAAAATCTAAAAAAATATGTGGTAAGAAAGCAGGCAAAAAAAATGCCCTGCCAGTGGGATTTGTGGGAAAATGCTGACAGAGCGGGAGTGGTCAATAAGCGATTGTGGGAATCGCCTATATCTTAACTAGAATATACACTACAGATAGCGTTTCTGTCAAATTTAAAACACTATTTTTCTAAATTTTTTTTGAAATTTTATTCAGGATCTGACCAAGTGTACCTGGCAAAGGGCTGGCAAATAAAGTCAAAAAAAGAAGATAATGCTGCCCCCGAAATTACAGTTTTCAGGGGCAGGAAAAATTATTCTGTTTTAAAATCGCCGGGGTGAGTGAGCAATTGTGTGATCACTTTATTGTTTATGTAGCCGGCCTGGGCCAAAATGGCAAGAATAAAGTAAAGGGAAATGAGCATGGCTAAAATGGAAAGTACTCTGGCTGACCAGGCAAAACCTGTTCTTTTTCTGCGGCCCAAGACAAAAAGGAATGAAACGAAGGCTAAGGCAAAAACTGGGATGGTAAAAAAGAGGGCCTGCATTTCGATAGGCTGGAAAATGATTATGAGCAGGGAAAATGTAAAAGCCATAAGGGCAAAGATAAAGCCTGAAACCTGCATGCCGTAGTGCCTGCCTTCTAAAGGAGGTCTTTTTTCCATTCTTCTTTTTGGACCTTTTGCTTTTTTTTCATTTACAGGGCTTTTTCCTGGAAGGGGGCGGCTTTGGAATGAAGGAGAAAAAGGCATTCTTTCTTTTTCCGGACCAAGAGGGCCTTGTGGATTTTTCACAGGGGTATTTTCGGCTTTTTTATAAAGACCTTTGTTTTCTGAAAAAACTTTTTGTCCGCAGTAAGGGCAAAAATCTGCTTCTTCTACTACTTGTCTGCCACACTTTATGCAAAACATAATTTCTCCTTTTAAAGGCGTAAGGGATTGCAGCCGCGAAGCGGTTCGGACAAAAAAATCATGAGCAGGTGCGAATGATTTTTTTGGCTGAACGGAAAGGCTGGCCGACCATAAGGAGGCCTGCCTTATAACGCAAAAGCCCGGTCTGCCTTTACAGCATGGTCCCATGATGTAAAGGCAGATACGCCCATATAAAAAATAAACTAAAATAATTTTAACACCCTTTGAGGGATTTTTCTACAATATAATTTCTGCTTAGTTGACTTGTTTTGGAATTTAAGCAATTATTTACACCATCATGAAAATTGACCTTCTTTCCAGACAGTATTTGGAATCCCTTTCTACGGCGGATTTAATTGACCTTGCGGACGAATGTGGCATTGATATCCCCGATGATTTAAACCGCAAATTTATTATTGAAGAATTGCTTGACCTTGCAGAAGAAGCTAAAAATCATGAAAAAGATGATGAAGAAGAGATGCTTGAAGATGACAAGGTTCTTTTAAATACTCTGCCTAAATCTTACAATCACACAAATGT